>JAQCCA010000160.1 GCA_027621155.1 Pseudomonadota bacterium
GGCGAAAAAGGAAGCGGATGTATTTACGTTGAACAAGATGTATTAGGAGTTTGTGCCAGAGGGTGAATACTTTTTAGATGACAGTGCGATGGAGCATATTGAACATCTTTTGCAGATGCGAATACAGAAATTGAATCGTGAACATAGAGAGATTTTTAATTCTCAGGGACATAAGTCTTATATATGGAAAGCGTATTCGCTAACGAGTAAAAAGAAGACTTTGGAAAAAATGAATCAGCATATAGCTGAAATTAAGCAGCATATAGCGATAATGGACGATAAAGTAAAAACGCTAGACTCAGTTAAAAAAGTAAAGAAGATGTTGCAGAGATCTTATTTTTAGTGATGACTTACTTCTGCGAATGCGTTCGTTTGAAATAAATCCAGCAATAAAAAGTGGCTAAAATAGACGAAATTCGCTAGGCTTTAGCTACATTTTTTTTGGATAGAATGGTCTAGATTTATGGCAAGACGTGTATTACTACTATTGGTTACATTGATTATTATTTTGGGTGGTGCTTATTACTTTTTTGGCGCGCATGACAAAGGAAGTAACAAAACACAAAAGATCGATTTGAATTCAATCGATCCAGCAGCTGAGAAATTATATCAAGCACTGCAAACGGCAAATTTCATTGAGCAGGGCTCAAAAACGGCAGCGCGCAATATGTATGTGATCTTTGATCCCAATTGTATTTTTTGCCATGCGTTGTTTGAGGCAAGTCAAAAGCAAGTAGATGCTGGTAATTTAGCGCTTCGCTGGGTGCCCATTGGTATTATCAAACGTTCAAGTCCATTAAAAACAATGGCTCTTTTAAGTGCAAAATCACCGCTTGAGGCATTAAAGCAAAATGAAAGTGGTTTTAATTATGCCGAGGAAGAGGGTGGTATCACACCAGTGACCAATCCGACAAGCAAAGAAATTGAGCAATTTAATCACAACATGACGATTTTAAAAGGGTTAATCAACTCAGTACCTGTCGTGGTATACAAAAATACAGCAGGTCAAACAAGAGTTAGCGGTGGTGCTTTGTTACCTTTAAAAGCCGATAGTGCGGCATTGGCGGAAAATGAGCAGAAAATAGATGTGTTTATAAAAAGCGTTGCTAAAAGTTGGTAAATCGATGATTGTTTTTGTTATTTATGCTGTTGTGTTGGCATTTTTCTGGATTAAAACCTTAACCTCAAGTTGCGCCAGTGATGATGATCATGAGATCAGTTACTTTCTTAAGAAAAAATATCTTAAGATCAAACGCTATAAGCAATATGGGTTGTTATATATCGTGACGTTGTTTTATCTGGTATCGGTTTCAATGGTGTCAGCACGTTATATGCCGACAGAAAAACAAGTATTTGCAAGTACAGCCTCACAGCTTAATCATGCATGGCAGGTAATGCTCTCTTTTCCTTGGTGGTTACAGTTATTATTCTTTGTTGCTCTTGTATTATTTGTTGGTATGTTTGCACTACCTTTAGCGAATTACCTAAAAGATAAGAAGCGGAATAAATCATGAGTGCTAAGTATTATATTGGTATTATGTCTGGCACCAGTATGGATGCGATTGATTGTGTTGTCGTTGATTTTAAAGGGGTGTCATTTAGTCTCAAAGCACAGCAAAGCTTCGCCTATCCCGCGGAGATTAAGGCGAGAATTAAAAGTATCTTTGAGCAAAACTATCAATTATCATTATTCGATTTTGGTGATTTAGACTATCGATTAGCCGAAAGTTATGCGCAGTGCGTTAAACAAATGCTAATAGCAAATAACCTCAATGCAAAAGATATTATTGCCATTGGCTGCCATGGGCAGACAGTTTATCATCAGCCGCAGGGCAAACGTAAATTCAGTATTCAGTTAGGCAGTGGCAACGCGCTCACGGCGCTCACAGGTATTTCAGTTATCAATGATTTTCGCAATAAAGATATGGTTTTTGGTGGGCAAGGCGCACCTCTCGTGCCAGCATTTCATCAGGCATTTTTTGCGGATAAAGATACGCCGCGAGTCATTCTAAACTTAGGTGGCATTGCTAATATCACTTGTCTACACCCTAAGAAAGCGCTTATTGGTTTTGATACGGGACCTGCCAATACCTTGATCGATCAATGGATTAATAAACACTGCGGTGAAGCTTATGATCAAATAGGTAATTGGGGGCGCGGTGGTATATTATTGCCCGAATTGCTAGATCAATTAATACAAGATCCTTATTTTGCGCAAAGCGCTCCTAAAAGTACGGGGCTTGAGTATTTTAATTTAAAGTGGCTAGAGAATCAGTTGTCTACCGATGAGCATATACAAGATGTGCAAGCAACCTTACATCATTTAACAGCACGCTCGATTGCGGAGGCTGTTTTAGCTTATCAAGCAGATACTAAAGCGCTTTATGTGGCAGGTGGTGGTGCACGTAATGAGTTCTTATTGAGCTTGCTTCGAGAATATTTGCCAGCTATCAACGTGCAGGCAATCAATGCTTTGGGCGTTGATGAAGCGTGGATTGAAGCAATTGCCTTTGCGTGGTTTGCTTATTGTCATATCAATAAGATAAAAATACCATTCTCAGCGACAACAGGAAGTAAAAAAAATGTTATTGCAGGAACTTACCATGCTTGCTAGTGCAGCGTGAAATTAGATTTTGGAGGGATAACAATGAGTGGTTTTTCACAACAGTTAAAAGCGGCAACCATAGACAGTATTGCCGGTTTATTTAAAAGTCGTAAAATGTTAGTGATGTTTATTTTGGGTTACTCGTCAGGCTTGCCTTTGATGCTTACGGCATCATCACTAACCTATTGGTATCACGAAGCAGGGATTAGCATTCAAGATATTGGTTTATTAACACTAGTGGCGTTGCCGTATACGCTAAAATATCTATGGTCACCGGTGATTGATCGCATAAGCTTTAAATACTTTGGTAGACGCAAGGGCTGGATTTTCTTAATGCAGCTATTATTGATTGTTTGTGTGTTTTTATTGAGTCAATTCTCACCTGCGCAATCGCCATTAATTATCGCCGGTATTGCCTTGGCAATTTGCTTTTTCTCGGCGACGCAAGATATTGCGATTAATGCCTACCAAACAGAAGTTTTAGATGAAGATGAACGCGCATTAGGTAGCTCTATTTCGGTGTTTGGCTATCGCGTGGCAATGATGGTCACGGGCGCCTTTCTGTTAATCATGGTTAAATACTTTGATAACAATTGGCAAACCGGTATTTTTGCATTGATTCCATTTTTTGCAGTGGCAATGATTGGCACTTTTTTAGCGAAAGAAGCCTCGGTAGATAATCGCCCGAAAACATTTGCTGATGCGGTTGTTTTACCATTTTATGATTTCTTTACGCGTCGCGGCTTTTCTGTGGCAGTTGTTGTGCTGTTGATTATTATTTTCTACAAGTTTAGTGATGCGTTGGCATTTTCACTGAATACCGTTTTCTTTGCCGAGCTTGGCTTTGATAAAGTCACGATTGCCGTATCGTATAAAACCAATGCCTTAATATTTACCTTTATTGGTCTAGTGTTGGGGGGCATGTTAGCCAAAGGATTTGGCTTGTTTCGTACATTTTTAATCTTTAGCTTTATGATGGCAGCGGCAAACTTGATGTATATGTGGTTGGCGTTTGAGGGGAAGAATTATTATTTAATGGTGATCTCCGTTGCCGTGGAGTACATGGTTGGTGCGATGGGTACAGCCGTATTAGTGGCAATGATTATGAGCCTTGTGAATAAAAGCTTCTCAGCGACACAATTTGCGGTATTAAGCTCGATTGACTCATTAGGACGTGTATTAGTAGGACCGTTAGCGGGCAATGTTCAAGCAGGCTACGGTTGGGAGATATTGTTTTTATTAAGTTTTATTCTTGGCTGTATTGTCACACTTGGTATATGGCTGGCACGCAAGCAGATTATTTTAATGGCAAATCTGCATGGGTAGTCATGAATCAAGAGTAAGTCGTGCTACCCCTCACCCGCGCAGCTTAAGCTGCACGAGCAATCCCACAAGGGGAGAGGTATTGGCTGCTGCAACTTGGTTATAGATCACCATATAGCGGGCAGATTATGACACTTGGTTAAAGTTTTCTTCGGTTGTGGCGTTAAACTTAAATCCTAGTGTTTGCTCTAATGAGGCAAAAGCATTATTCAGCAGCTGATACATTTGCTGGCGATCATTGCTGTTGTTTAAGTTCAGAACTATGCCACTTGATAGCCCATTCTGCTCCATGCTTTTTGCAAATGCTGCATTGGCGCTGTCAATGCTGATAAATTGATAGTTACTTGCTGTTTGACCATAAGCTAATGTGTGCATACTTTCCACAAAGACTTTTTGTAATTGTGCAATGCTAAAAGCGAAAGAGTTATTAACCTGTAAGCCATATTGTGCCAGTGTTTGATTGTTGTTAGTTAGTTGATCAATGTAGTATTGCACTTGTCGTGGATAAAGAATGAATGTCGTGCCTTTATACCACTGCGGTAGGCTTTTTGGTTTGTAGCTATCTGCTAGCGTAGGTAGTTGGAAGGCATTGATATATGCGCTGTCATTTAAGCTGAAGTTTGCTAGATTTGGCAAATATTGACTTAATTCTTGTGGATACGCACAAAGATCAATGAGCGTGCCTAGAATATCGGAATAAGTCCCCGCATTATATGCAGCATTAAGAATCATATCAAAACAGGCAAATTGATTGGCATTTAATGCTTGTACACATTTGCTCCAGCTGTGTGCTTGTGGTCCCCATGTTGTGCTGTTATTGACCTCAATGCGGTTTATATCATTTAAATGAAAATAAGCCGCAGCAAGTGGACCAAAATAGATATTATCAAGTGTTTCAGGTCCCGTTGAGCCAGTTTGCGCACCATTGTCTTGTGATGCAATACTATAGCCTAAAGATTTTTGTAAGACTTTGTAGTTAATGAGTCCAAGGGATCCAGGAACATCAACACTGGGTAGGCGTTTAGAGTAGTCATTGAGTTGATATGGTCCGCCTTGACCTGCATTAAGTAATTGTTTTCGCGCTGTTTCATTGTTGATAAACAACCCGCCGGGATAGTTACTAGTACTGATATTCTCCTGTAGAAGCTGTGCAAATAAAGATCCTGCAATATAATCCTTATCGACAGACCACTGTGGGTAATGTGCTTTTATCATATAATTTAGCAACTCTCCGGCAACGTAATTAGATAATATCAGTGGTGAAAATTTAGGATCACTAAGATCAATCGCCTCAGCACTATGCGCATAATCACTCACTGGGAAACCAACGTGATAGGTGATTTTCCCGTAGTTTGACTGTTGATTGACAATATTGACATTAAATGCGTTTTGTTGGATGCCTGAAGAGGTATTGAACTGGGTTTTATCAGTGCTAGCAGTACCACTTGCGGCATTAACCGACAAAGTGAAACTGTCATTGGCAGGAAGCTCAAGGGTTTGCGTGGAGTTGCCTGATGGGATTTGACGCGAGAAATTGAATGTGGTTTTGTAGTTATTATCTTTTAGCGTGAGCGCTAAGGTGGTTTCATGATAGCTAGTAACCGTAAAAGGTGTAATGACTGTAACAAGTGGTGAAACTTGGTAATGAGGTGTCACGCTAACCTGCTTTTGATCTTGGCTGATATTGATGTCTTGATCAGCGGCATTGGCAACATTTTTACCATCGCTAACGGACTGAAATTGTAAGGTATAATCACCATAACTTAGCGATTGAAAAGTATAATTGCTATTCCAGTTAAGTGCTTTAGTTTGCGCTCGCTGCGAGCCAGGGAGAGCGGAACGCGAGGGCGAGTAGACAAGGTAGGCGTGGCTTCATTCCCAGCG
>JAQCCA010000161.1 GCA_027621155.1 Pseudomonadota bacterium
TTTTGGATTATTTGCCATGCCAGTGATTTCAATGCCGATGGTATCAGGTGCATTTGATTGTGTCAGCTTGACAGAGGTTGGGATATTGTAAAACGTGGTAATTGCCAGCATTGGATTACCAACTGGCGAGTTATTAAACTGAATAGTTGATTTAGGGTCAACGCTAAACGTTTTACCATAAGCGCTAAATACGCCGTTGACTGGTTGAAGTGTCCCAATACCAAGCATTGGCTGATTCGGTTGGCTAATAATATTTAGTTTGCCTTGAATGTTGGTATCGATGCCAAGACCTGAGATATGGGCATTTTTACCCATATCGATATTGAGATTCATGCTAAATGGCGTATTTTTTTGTGTTTGTATTGCTTGATTACTGTTGTTGACATAGACAACATCGTTTTGAATGGTATTTTGTAGACTACTGCTTTTCATATCAGCGAGATTGACAATTAACTTATCGATAAAAATATTGCCGCTTAAGTTACTGCTGCCGTTTTGTTGACTGAAATTTAAAGTAGGACTGACCGTGACTTCCATATCAGGCGTGTTTAGCACTAATAGTTTTTTGCCATTGATATTAATATTGGTATTTGGTGTGGCACCATGCAAATCAACTAATCCACTGACGGTTAATGGCGATTTTTGGATGTTTGCCGTAAGATTAATTTTAGCATTCAGAGGATTACGTATCAGGATATTGGCATTGATATCATCTAAGGTGGTGTTTAATGGTAATAGTTCAATTTGCGCATCTTTAAGTGTAATATCTCCATCAACGTGCGGATCAAACAAAGTACCTGTGACTTGTAGGCTACTATGTAAATCGCCTTTATTAATTAATGTTGGGAATTGTGGGATAAAATTACTGATCCAATTAAGGCGCGTTGATGACAGATCAAGCGCGCCAGTTAGTTTTGCCTTGCTCAAATTATATAAATCAAAATTATCACTATTAAGCTTAAGTACCAGTGAGTTTTGAGGAAAGGAAACATTACTGCTTAAGATGAGCTTTTGATCTTGAAGTGATAGGTCGGTATTGATATTCGTCGTGTAAGATAGCTGATGAATCGGCACAATCTGTTGCAATTGCTTAAACCATGAGGTGTTGTTGGCAAAGAAAAACCCATGTCCGGAGATACTGAAATTGGCCTTGGGATCACTATTAGGCGTTTGTAAATAGTTCCCCTTGAAACTTAAGGCAAAGCTATCACCGCCATAAAGCAGATTAGGGATAAATTGCGCAGGGGTTATCTCGCCAGCTGTTTGAATTGAAATGGCATTTGGTGCTAATGAGGCACTGATGCAAAAATGATTATCATTGGATGCCAGAAGACACAGATCACTCATGCTACTTTTATTGGGACTAAGTGCTAAATCAACGGCTTTTGTCAGATGCCAGTTTTGTTTAAAGGTTTTGCTGGTAAAGTTTAAAGTATTAAGCTTCGCCGTAATCTGTGACAGTGATAAACTTTGTAATTGCATCTTAATGAGTGTTGAAATTTTATTAGAATCGGCATTGAGTGTTAATGCGTGATTATCAACAGCCAACACAAGCTTAGAGAGATCAAATTGCTTATAGAGAAAATCATGGACATCAAGCGTCATTTTGAGTGCTTTGGTTGTCTTGTCATTGATGTCAACTTTTCCTTGTGAGTAGATATTGCCACTGACATTAAAAGGGTAAGCATTAAGATCATTCACAAAAACTTCCCATTGCGCTTGAATATCTTGCTTGGATTGCGTGAGTTTGACTTGCACGCGATCATCATTGCGTGGGTTAAATAGTTTGAATTGATTTAAGTGAAAAGCGCCATTATTACTGGATAGGCTTACATGACAACGTAACTCAGAATCGTGGCTAAAAATATCACAAAAGCTGGTTTTAAGTCGAAGATCATGGTCGATGGTAGTAAGCTTACCACCGATATTAAATTTAAGTGGCACTGCAGGGTTTAAAGAGGTGAGATTAACGGACCAGTCCAATTGGTCATTAAACAGCAGTATATTATTAATCGTGGCAAGATGATCAAGTTTTAGTTGGTTAACTATTTCCCCTTGATCAAAGCTTGAAATAAGTGAGTAAGGATAGGGTCTTGTTTTGTAGTGAATAACGCCATCGCTCATGATACTAAATTTATCTGCAAAATTACCGATGACCTGGGTTTGTGTGCTCGTGATGTCAGCACCACTTTGTGCAGCAGATAGATTGACCTTTAAATGCGTTTTAAAAGGCGCGTTTAGTATAATATAACCGCTATTTACTGTTGCACTGGCTGAATAAGCGGGGACATTGGCAGAAACTTTATTAAGCTCTAATTTATCATCGACTAAATTAATACCGTTTGCACTGACGTTTGTCGCATGAACGATTGACTGCTTATTCATCAAATACTTCACATCACTAACGTTGATGTTTTTAGCATAGAGAGCAAACTGCATGCTAAAGGGGCTATTATCTTCTTGCGCTTGATCCTCGCTCCCTTTATCTGTTGAATGCGTGTTGACATCAACATAAATCTTGTCCAAGGATAAACGCTTAACATCAAGCGTTTGGCGACTAATCAAAGACCATAATGATAACGACAGTTCAACTTGGCTTAAGCGAATATCGACGGTGTCGTTTTTAATATCAAGCGCATCAAGTTTGAGTTGGTTAATTTGCCCTGAAATATTGCCTTTAAGACTAATGCCAAGCGGCTGCAAAAAATGGTTAGTGATTTTTTGCGTTATCTTCAAGCCTGGCGTGGTAAACAATAAAAATCCAAGCGCTAGTGCAATGATCAATATTAGGCTTACGAGCGTGATTAAGCACCATTTAACTGTTTTACGTAACTTTGTCATAGGCTTATCCCGATGCTTAAGTCAAAGCGCCAATGCTCATCATTATGATTCAATGTGCGCGTGAAAAATACCATAAAGGGTCCAAGTGGTGTTTTATAACTAAGTCCAATGCCTGCTGCGCGCAAAATCTCAACATCATTAAAGTTAGGCTTATTGGCAGCGTTACCCAAGTTGTAGTAAAGCATCGAGCTGAAGTTACCATAAATACGCTGCTCAATGCCGGCAAGACCTGTGGCAAGATAGCGTCCACCCGTGACATTACCATTAATGCTAGGTCCTTGGCTTAAGAAGGGATAACCCAGAAGGTTACTCACACCACCAGCATAAAAGCGAAAATTGGGGGCGACATTTTGGATATCGTCAACCGTGATAAATCCCCAGTTAGCACCAAAGAGTAAGCGGTTCCATTCTGGATTAATGGGTAGTGAGTAATAAATGCTCATGTTGTTGCGAATAAAATCCTTATCCGCCAGTGGAGATTTAATGGAAGCTTGTAAAAATTCATTCCACACCAAGCCTTGACGCCAAAAGCCATTTTGCCAGCTGCCATCGTAGAGAAGGGTTAAAGCAGGAACAAGATATTTACCATTGGTATTGTTTGGGTTAGCGACGGTATCATAATTGGTGAGATATTGCTGCAAACTCACGGTGGTTTGCCAATTACCATATTTGTGAGTGCGTGCAATGCCAAAATTAGTTTGGCGTTCATTGTAGGTATCGGTTTCAATATAGCTTTGCTCGGCAATAAGACTCCAGTTGTCGTGTAGTGGATCTTGTCCTGGAAAAACATAGCTTGTGCTAAAAGTGCTATTGGCAGGAGATGCTGAGACGTTAAAGGAAAACTGCTGTCCGGTATCGGTAACATGACGAAAAAGCGTACCAAAGCTTACTCTGGGGCCTGTGAATGTGCCATAACCTACACCAAAAGTATAAGTGCGTGCATGCCCCGCGGTTAAGTTTAAATCCACAGGGACGGTCTTGTTCACTTTATCGCGCTTGGAGATTTTAGGGACAAGTTGAGCGTTGCTAAAATAACCGCTATCTTGTAAACGCTTATTGGCTTTGGTGATCTTTTTCTGCGACATGACATCACCGATGCTGACCTTGATAATGTCATCGATAAAACGCTCGGCATAATCATAACGCTGCTGTTTAATATTAATAGCACCAACCGTATAAAGATCGCCAGTATTAATGCTCAAGATGACTTCAGCAGTGTATTTAAGCATATTAATGCGAATCTCATGTTCTGTGAGTTCGCTATCTAGATAACCTGCGTTAAAAAAGCTATCAGTCAGTAATGCTTTAGATTTTTCATAGGCAGTTTGCGTTAAAATGTCACCTTGCTTTATTGGTAAGTCATTTAGCGTCTTAGTAGCGATTTTAGAATGTTGACCTGAGCCATTGATGTTAACGGTTAAGGCATCAATATGTAATGGTTCATTGAGTTTGACATTGAACGTGGCAATCCACAGGTTATCTTTGACACTAAAATCTGTGGTAATGACTGGCTTATAGTAACCATAGGGCTCAAGTAACGTTTTGATTTCATCATCACTTTTTTTAAGTAGCAGTTGCATTTGATTGGGGTGAGAAACAGCAAACGCCTTAAAGCGCGATAAGCTGATATTATCAAGAATGCTTGATGTGATTTTATTATCACTAATACCCTTAATAACAATATCGAGAGTTGGCGCTTTTGAATCACTTTTATTGTCATCAGCAGCGTACAAGAAGCTAAGGCTAAATAGGCTAAACATAAAAAATATACAAAGAATAGTCTTCCTTAACATCTTAATATTGCTCTATAGGGTCATGTTGTTGATAAAGTGTAGTATAGTATAGGCTAACTTGTGGTATAGATAAATAAACTAAGTATGTCATTAATAACTAAAGAACAGTGGATGGCTTATGCGCTATTAGAGGCAAAGAAAGCGCAAGAGCATAATGAAGTCCCCGTTGGTGCGATTATTGTCAAAGATAATCAAATCATTGGGAGAGGTTTTAATCAAATGATTATGAATAACGACCCAACGGCACATGCTGAAATGATTGCATTGCGCGATGCGGGACACATGATGCAAAACTATCGCTTACCTGAGTGTGATCTTTATGTCACTTTAGAGCCATGTATGATGTGTTTAGGTGCGATGGTGCACGCACGTATCAGAACGCTTTATTTTGCGACTAAAGAACCTAAAGCAGGTGTCGTCTGTTCAAAAGCACAGTTACATACGCAATCATTTTTAAATCATTATTTGAATGTGGAAGGTGGGATCTTGGCAGATGATGCCAGTGAGATGCTTAAAGTATTTTTTAATGAGCAGCGGTTGCAGAAAAAGCATAATAAATGAGCTGAGTTTTTATTACTCCTCACTTCCCCCTCACCCGCACAGCGTCAGCTGCACGAGCAATCCCGCAAGGGGAGAGGTAAATCGCTAGCCAATTCACTGTTTCATTATTAATAACTGAAGATTAAGCAAGCATAAAAAACACATTACTCAACGCAATCATTAATACCGTTAATATGGCAAAGCCGACATTGACAATATGCGCCCATTTGATGTGTTTCTCACAAAGATAATAATTCAGTACAACAGTAATGAGTGTGATGACCATAAATATCAGAACGGTTAATTGAATTTTATCAATTAGGTTGATGGCATTAGATGGTGGCAGTATCGAGTCGGTGGAAATTTTGCTACCGACCACGGCGAAAATTGCGGCAGAGTTTAGTGCTAGACGGCTTTTAATATCTTTAATCGGGATAAAGAACATGCCCAGAATTAATATGCAGGCAAGATATAACATGCCAAAGATATGGATAAACATGCGAATGTTAGTGTGTGTCATCTCAACCGAGTAAATTGCCCTAGCATAAGCGGTGCTATTTGGGTTATTTGGATTACCAAAATTCGTATCATAGTGGTGGATATAGGTTTGCCAGTGATCA
>JAQCCA010000162.1 GCA_027621155.1 Pseudomonadota bacterium
CCCCTTAAGAAAGATATATTGAATTTAGGATAGGTTAATAAATTGGTTTAAACAAATGGCACCTTTTGATACTCAATTATTGCAAATTCAATTAATTCCATTAGATAAAAATAACAAATCACAACCAGATAAAATACTTGAGATCAACGGCTCTTTTATTCATCAATTTGCATTAGATTTGCAAGTAGGTGGCTTTAGTGGAGACTTGATGCTTATTCCTTTGGAGTATGATAAAACGCTTGTTAATACAGTCAAGGAGTTGATGGGTAAAGAAGCGGTTAAAATTAATATATTGATTCAGCAAAAATTAAATGTTGATAGCCAAAGCAACCAAACAGAGCAGCTTCTTTTAAGTGGTTACTTAACTGAGTATGAACCGTTAATCATGGAGTACTTGGATTTTAATAGTCAAATAGATGCCAAAACTAAAAAAACTGTGATTACATCTATGCGTCAGCGCTTAAGATTGAAATTTACTGATCCATTGCGATATTGGTTAAAGCAATCAAGTAAACGCATGGGATTTAAGGACAAAACTTATAGTGATGTCATTGCCGATATCATGTCACCATTTAAAGCATTGTGTACCTTGACAGTAGATGAAAAGCTCGCAGATTACCAAACAAAAAGACGTGTTATTATCCCTTTTGTGCATGGAAAGGATGTAAGTCATTATGAATATCTAGCATTTATTGTTGCGCATTATGGCGGTGTGTTAGCTCTTGATTATCAGGCGATGCAGGAGAAAAAACCAAGTGTGGTGCTATCAGAGAAGTCTGATGGCAGTATGATTAGTTGGCCTACAATAGAGACGCCAAAATATCAAATAAAAGCAATCGCAGCAGATGGGGAATCTCAATCTAAGGTAAGTCTGGTTTTTAGTGATTGGCAGCAGTTGGTTAATATTAATCTTGAAAATATCACAAAGTCACAAATAGCAGATCAGGTGATCAATACGTTTCCTGATCTCGTGAAAAGCTATCCAGAGAGTACCGAAGATAAGCCAATATGCATTGCAAATGGGCGTATATCATGTGCAGTTGAAGATGATGCTAAAAAACAAGCAAGTCAGCAATTAAAATTTGAGACAACTCAGAAATCGCCATTGCAGCGATTAATAGTGCAATTTGATGTATTGCCAAGCTTTATAGGGCGAATATTTCCACTTGACCAAATGGATTTGAATTTACCATTAGCCGATGGTGAGAGTTTAAATTTATTTGGTGAACCTAGTCAAATGCATTCATTTAAATTGATGATGAGTCTTCATCAAGCAAACAATGAGGGTGTTTGCCTTGGAAAGGTGAAAGCCGCAGACCTTAAAAGATATTATTCAGCAACACATACGCTTGTTTCAGAGTATGTGTTTGTTGATCCCAAAGAGCAAGATCTTGCATTTACACCCAAAGTGAGAGGTATGCCATTAATAACGACCGAGGGCGTTGTTGTTGGTAGCTCAGATGCAAATCAACAGCAAAGTAACAAATCAGCGCAATATTTGTATGTAGCTGATAAAAATAAAAGTCTCACAATTGACGGGGTGACCTTAGATCAATTAGCAAAAGATGAGTTATGTTATTGGGTTAAACTGCCTGAGTTTAACAATCTACTGATACAAGTTCCCGTTAGTGGTTATATCATACATGCTCAATATCATTTGCCATTGAAGGTGGGTACAAGGGTAATGCTGAAATGTCATCCTGAATATGTGATGCTTGATGGTATTATCGCAACGAACATTATAAAGCCCATTGAGGCGTCGACTCAGCTTGAATCTTTGTTTTGGGGCGCAGATCAGGAGATGTCACTCCAAGCAAGTAGTGATAAGACAGGCAAAAAACAAAAACTCAATATGGGGATAGATTTAGGCAAAGATAATGAAAAATCAAACTATAGCATTGAGTTTGATGCACAAGCTAACACCACTAAGATTAGTGCAACAAGTGCAGGTGAGTCAGAGAGTTAAGACGTTTTTACTGTTTCTTTAGTGGGTAGTAATCAGGTATCCATTGTGCGTTGTTGACGAGTTTCTCGACATCAGCTTCTTTGGCTTTGATACTGGATACCCCTTCTTTAATGGCTTGTTTGGCAACGGCAATAGCCACAGCTTTACTAACAATGGTGGCATCATGAATAGGTGGCAACACGGGGTTGTCGACGGATTGATGCAGTGGAGAGAAGCTAGATAATGTTTGACTGGCAACTCGAATCATACCATCAGACATTTTAGTAGCCTTAACAGCAATCGCGCCCAATCCAAGTCCTGGAAAGATAAATGCATTGTTACCTTGCGAAATTTGGTAGGTTTTCCCTTGATATACAACAGGGTCAAAAGGACTGCCTGCGGCAATAATTGCTTTGGCATTTGTCCAGTTAATCAAATCTTCAGGTGTCGCTTCACAGTGTGAATTTGGATTTGATAATGGCATGATAATTGGGCGTTCAATATTTTGTACCATTGTTGTGGCAATGGCTTTATTAAAAGCTCCTTTGACTGTTGAGCAGCCAATTAAGATGGTGGCTTTGGCATTTTTCACGACCTCAAAAAGTGAGATATTTGATGAGTCATTTACTTTCCAATTCTTAAGTTGTTTTCTTGATTTAGCATAAGGCTTTTGAAAGTCGGGCAAATCCGGCATGTCATCAACAACTAAACCAAAACGATCAACAATATAAAAATGATCTAAAGCCTGTTTTCTTGTCATGCCGCTGGCAATAAAGGCATCAAGAATTTGATCCATAATGCCGCAGCCTGCGGTTCCTGCGCCAAACATAACAACGCTATGATCGCTAAATTTAGTTTGGGTGGCTTTGATTGCCGAAATAACATTAGCTGTAGCGACAATGCCTGTGCCTTGCATATCATCGTTGAAAGTACACAGTTGATCACGATAGGTTTCTAAAATGGCACGCGCATGATCACGACCAAAATCTTCCCAATGCAAATAGACATTAGGAAAGTGCTTTTTAACGCTGCTGACAAATTTTTCTATGAATTGATCGTATTTTTTGCCGGTGATTCGCGGATGACGAGCGCCAAGATACATTGGGTCATCTAGTAGTTTTTGATTATTAGTGCCAACATCAAGCTGTACAGGCAGTACATTGGCAGGGTTAATCCCAGCGCAAATAATATAAACCATTAGTTTGCCAATACTGATATCCATGCCGCCAATACCCCAGTCGCCAATGCCAAGTACGGCTTCACCGTCGGTCACGATAATAAAATCAATCTGCTGATTTTTGCCAATATTGCCTAGAATTTTATCCATTTGTTTTTGTTCATCATAGGCAAGATAAACGCCAGCGGGGCGTCGAAACTCGCTAGAGTATTGCTCAACCGCATCACCAACCGTTGGTGTATAAACAATCGGTAAAACTTCATCGATATGTTGCGAACAAAATTTATAAAATAGTGTTGTATTACTATCATGTAGGGTATTAAGGAAAATATTTTTCTGGATATTATCATTTTTCTCTTGAAATTGGCGATAGACACGCATCAATTGTGAAGATAGGCTTTCAACTTGAATTGGCAATTTACCGTGTAAATCAAACGCATCACGCTCTTCTTTGCTAAAGGCGGTGCCTTTATTTAACAGTGGAGTGTCCATCAGCTCATGGGCGGAAAGGGAGGTTTGAATTTCCTGTGTTTGCCCGTCTTTATTGGTAATAACTTTAAACATATAAGCTCCTTGCTGTTTGGTGTAACAGTTATGAGTATAGGGTTATAAATGCTAAGCGCAACGTTAGACAGCTAAAATAAAGCAATAAAAAATGTTAAGGAAAACAGGGTAATGATTAGTGAATACGAAAAGATCTTGTTAATACTTCTTCGATAGGGATAAACCCACCAAAAAGCTCATCTTCTTGGTTGGCAATGGTCATTTCAAATACCCATAGGAATTGTTCTTCAGTAATGGTGTGCGTGCCAAGGGATATGATTTGTTCAATAATAAATTCAAGCTCATGCGATTGAATATCACCTGCTAAGTAGGCTTCAAGCAAGAAGCGCAGGCTTTCTGTTGGAATAATCGCCTTTTCTTGTGGTGTGAAGACACGTACGGTTTCGGGGTGGTAGTCTGCTCTTGGCTCATCATTGAATTTGCTAAAGCGCTCAAGCCAAGCAATTGCCTGCTCAATCGCCTGTGGCGCAAGACCTGCTTTTTGCAATTCATACAAGATCTCTTGTGAGTTTGTCAATTTGACCATATCACCATCGAAGTAGGGCAAATCGCTAAACAGCGACATGAGAACTTGTAGTATAGGGGCTTTGTTGTTCATGTTACCTTATTAGATTCGTTTATATCCGCCAGGAACTGCGCTAACAAGCGCTTCCATCTCAAGCTCAAACAGTATGCCAGTTATTTTTGCGTATGTTAAGTTGGTCGTGTCGATAATTTTGTCAATCGTGGTGCAGCTTGAGCCAATACTGTCAAAAACAAGCTGTTGCTCGCTGGTGAGTAATAAGGATTGTTGAAAGGGTGTTTGCGAAGTATTGAGCGTTTGTGTGAGATTTAGCTCATCAATAATATCCTCTGCTGAACAAACGAGTTTCGCACCCATCTGAGTGAGCTTATGGCAGCCATGACTTTGGCTGTGAAATATATTGCCTGGAATAGCGAAAACATCGCGATTTTGTTCAAGAGCATGCATTGCCGTGATCAATGAGCCACTTTTGTGCTCGGCTTCAATGACGACGACACCAAGGCTTAAGCCACTAATCAGTCGGTTTCTTTTAGGAAAGTGAAATCGTTTGGGCGCTTGTCCCAGCAGAAACTCAGAAATAACCAAGCCGTGGTTTTGAATTTGAGCGTAAAGGTGACGGTTTTGTGCTGGATAACAGATATTGACGCCAGTACCAAGTACGGCAATGGTCTTGCCATTTTGATTAAGCGTTTCTTGATGTGCCAACGTATCAATGCCAAGCGCCATGCCACTATTGATAGTAAGTTTGGCTTGTAACAGATTAGGGATCAGTGCTTTGATACATTCACTGCCATAAAGACTGGCTTGGCGCGTGCCAACAATAGCAAGTTGTAGTGTGTGCAAAAGGGCGATATCGCCAATGGCATAGAGGCTTAATGGTGGATCACTGATTTGTTTTAATTGTGGCGGGAATGCTGGGTCAGTAAGATGAATTAAATGATGTGTATCAGAAGATTGGAGCCAGATTTCAAGTTTTTTGAGATATGGAGTGAATTTTTGCTCTTGAATAAAAGTCATCGTTTCATGGTTTAAATTTAAGGCATTTTGATAATTATGTGGTTTAGCAAGAAAATCATCAATGCTAACTTGAAGGCTCATAAGTTTTTGGTAGTGTTTAAAAGAGAACCCAGGGATAGTGTGTAAGACACTAAAGCTCATGTTTTGCATGGTGTTTGGCGAGTTGAGTTAACACTGTGCTGCCAATCATGACTTCTTGTTTAGCATTAGTTACAAGTGCTATGGCATGATGACTAGCAAGTCGATAGACAAATCCTTGCCCTAAAACCTGCCCAGGAATGGCATAACCATCAACTTTTTTAGCAGGTGATTCAAAATAAACACGCATACCCATTTTAAGCCCCGCGCTTTGTCCTGTATTGATTAAAACAGATTGATAGGTTCCGGCAAAATCAGCCTCACCCTCTAGTTGTGTGACTTCACCGCTAATATTGTTATCAGCAACAATTTCATCATTGGGTAGTTTTGTTTGCACTAAATCAGAAGGCAGCGCATGATCACCGATATTAATCTCTTGGGTAATATTCATAATGCGCATGACCAGTGTGCCTTGGTAGTTGCTAA
>JAQCCA010000163.1 GCA_027621155.1 Pseudomonadota bacterium
CGCCACCTAGAACATACAATTGGATAATAGAATGCAACAAACTTATGATTTCACCCAATTAGAAAAGCAAATCCAAGCTTTCTGGCAAGATAATCAATCTTTTAAAGCCGTTAAAGATACCAGTAAAGAAAAATTTTATAGCTTATCAATGCTGCCTTATCCAAGTGGTACATTGCATATGGGGCATGTGCGTAATTACACCCTTGGTGATGTCGTTAGCCGCTATCAGCGCATGCTTGGTAAAAATGTATTGCAACCAATGGGTTGGGATGCTTTTGGTTTGCCCGCTGAAAATGCTGCTATCAAACATCAAAAAGCACCTGCTGATTGGACATATAGCAATATTGCTTATATGAAAAAGCAGTTACAATCTTTAGGCTTTGGTTATGACTGTGATCGCGAGCTTGCAACATGTGATGATAGTTATTATAAATGGGAACAATGGTTTTTTATTGAGCTTTATAACAAAGGCTTAGTCTATCGCAAAAATTCAGTAGTTAACTGGGATCCCATTGATCAAACCGTTCTTGCCAATGAACAAGTCATTGATGGTCGCGGTTGGCGCTCAGGTGCACTTGTTGAGAAAAAAGAAATTCCTCAATGGTTTGTTAAAATCACTGACTATGCCGATGAGCTTTTACAAGATCTAGACAAACTAAAAGGTTGGCCTGATGCGGTTAAAATCATGCAGACTAATTGGATTGGAAAATCTGAAGGTACAACGGTAACATTTGATGTCAATGGCACTAAACTTGATGTCTTCACCACACGCCCTGATACCTTAATGGGTGTGACTTATTTAGCAATTGCTGCTGAACATCCCTTAGCGTTACAAGCTTCTGAAGAAAATACTGAAATTGCTAAGTTTATTAAACAGTGTCAGCAAACCTCAACTATGGAAGCTGATCTTGCCACACAAGAAAAGCTTGGTATTAAAACACCTTTTTATGCAACACATCCTATCACTGGTGACAAAGTTGAAATTTGGATTGCTAACTTTGTACTAATGAGTTATGGCACAGGGGCGGTTATGTCGGTACCTGCGCACGATGAACGTGATTGGGAATTTGCTCATAAATATAATATCTCATTAAAACAAGTCATTGAAACCACTGAAGGTAACACTGACCTTAGCAAAGGAGCAATTACCGAAAAAGGCACTTTGATTAATTCAGGACAATTTGATGGTCTTGATTTTGATACTGCTTTTAGGAAAATTGCCGAGTATTTAATTACCAATAACAAAGGTGAAATCACCACCAATTTCAGAATTCGTGATTGGGGTGTTTCGCGTCAACGCTACTGGGGCTGTCCTATTCCAATGATTCATTGTAAGAGTTGCGGCATCGTCGCTGAAAAGGAAGAAAATCTACCTGTCAAACTACCTCAAGATGTCACATTAACAGGTGCTACCTCGCCACTTAAAATAATGCCTGAGTTTTACGAAACAGCCTGCCCACAATGTGGCAGCAAAGCCACACGTGAAACAGATACCTTTGATACTTTTATGGAGTCTTCGTGGTATTACGCACGCTACACTTGCCCAACAGCTGATAAAATGCTTGATGATGAGGCCAACTACTGGCTACCTGTTGATCAGTATATTGGCGGTATTGAGCATGCGATTATGCATCTGCTATATGCGCGCTTTTTCCATAAATTGATGCGTGATGCGGGTCTTGTCACCAGTAGCGAGCCATTTACCAACCTTTTAACACAAGGCATGGTGCTAAAAGATGGTGCTAAAATGTCAAAGTCAAAAGGCAACACGGTGGACCCGCAAGCTTTGATTGAACAATATGGTGCCGATACCGTACGTTTATTTAGTATGTTTGCAGCTCCTCCTGAGCAATCACTTGAGTGGTCTGATTCAGGTGTTGAAGGTGCGCATCGATTCTTGAAGAAAATATGGAGCTATATTCATAGCAATCATGACAAGATTAACCCGCAGAGCACCTTGAGCCTTGATAAGTTAAGTAACGACGATAAAAAAGTGCGCTTTGAAATCTATAGCGTATTAAAACAGGCGCTTTTTGATTTTGATAAGATGCAGTTTAATACGGTTGTTTCAGCGTGCATGAAGATTTTTAATAGTTTACAAAATGCCGAGAACAGCGCTGTCATTACCGAAGGCGTGAGTATTTTACTGCGTTTATTAGCGCCATTTACCCCACACATTGCACAATCCTTATGGTCAGAACTGCACTTTGGTGATGATATTTTAAATGCAGGCTTCCCACAAATTGATGACCAAGCACTTATTAGTGACAACTTCACTCTAGTGGTACAAGTCAATGGTAAATTACGTGCCAAAATTGATGTCTCTAGTGAGCTTACTGCCAAAGAGATTGAAGCCATGGTTATTGCCGATGAGGTGGTCAGCAAATTTCTTGAAGGTAAAACAATTAAAAAGGCGATTTACGTGCCGAAAAAATTAATGAATCTAGTGATTGGAGCGTAATGGATCATGCATTATTTACGCTTTAAAAACGTTAATCTTAAATTATTGCTTATCGCATTGTTTGCTACTTTAGTTTATGGCTGCGGCTTTCACTTACGAGGCTGGAATGAAGGGATGCCTAAGTTTATGCAAAAAGTGTATATCAGCTACAATGGCAGCGATTTTAGCTTTATTAATTCCTTAAATTCTGTGATCACATCCACTGGCACTGAAGTTGTTCCATCAGCCAAAGAAGCGAATATTATTATTCACATTAAGTCTGCCGCACAAAGTAGTCGCTTAGTCGGTATCACAGGTGGCGCATCCTCTAATGACTACATCATGAGCTATGCCGTGAGTTATGATATTTTGAATAACAAAAACCAAGTTATCCTCAAAGATCAAAGTAACTCAGCACAGCAGACTTATACAACAAACGCAACACAACAGTTAAGTAACAATTCACAGCAGCAACAAATCTACAATAGCCTGCAATCGCAAGTGGCAAGTAATATTATTGTGCAAATGCAGAGTATCACTCTGGAAAAGTATAACGCTTCTTCCGATGACAAACCTGACACGCAATCATTATCTGATAATCACACAGTAGAAGTTGCTAAAAAGTAAACGTCTCAAATTATACGTTGACAGAGTGTTAACTCATGCCATTCGCCATCTCCACACTTTCGTTCGATATAGCTTAAAATATAGCTCATTATGGGTATGCAATTAAAAAGAATACGCAATCGTTGTTGATGTCACGGTATTAACGCGTTTTTTATCCGCACTCGCCCAACTGCTACCATCAATTTGGAAACTAAGTTGCAAAATAAGGTTCTTATAAATTTCTGTCGATAAAGTACTATTAGTCTGATAGGTTGTTGCATCTTGTGGTGTATAGTTGACCAAGAAACTCTGTTTAAAGCTTGAAGTATCCGTAAAGTTCCAGACATAATTAAGTGTGCTTTGCATACCCAAAGCATTTGCTGTCTCACCTGTATCTTTAACCTTTGATTGTGTCAAACTCGGACCAAGTGTAGTGTTAAGAGACATGTTATCGAAATTGAAAATTTGCCGCTTGTAACCCGCTGACTCCGTTAAAACGTAACTATATGTATCTAGTTGATCATTTAAATAATTTAAACTTGCATAGACACCGTTATGCTTATTGAAATCCCATGAAGTAGTTAACAATGCTTTAAATTTATTAGTTTTAACACCCTTACCATCAGGCATATCATCTCGATTATACAAATAGCTCATGACTAACGTATTTTGCCAGGGAATAATCGGGTTATAACTAATATTAGCATTGCCATTATAGTTAGTTGCTGCAGAGTTCCCTGTGACAATGCTACCACCCAAACCAAAGCTCGTACCTTTCCAAGGGTCTGCAACGGCTATGTTTGGCGTTTTCTGCGATACTGCATCATCATTGGCAATGCCTTCTGGCAGATTTAAACTACTAAGTGACGACGTAGATTGCGCCTGTGATGTTGCCACAGTATCTGCACTTGATTTAGATGCTTGCACTGACTGAGTTACTGGTTTTTTCTGCTCTTGCAGTGAATCACTCCAAGGACTAAGAACTGCGGCACTGGCAACGGGTACTTTAGCATTTGCTGCTGCGCTATCTGTCGCTTGTGTCGTTGTAGTAACTGTTTTTGTGTTTTGCGCTGTATCATTTGGCTTAACTTTAGCACTACCAGCATCTGCAATTGCCTGATAATGTTTGGCTAAATCTTCATAGCTTTGCGCTAAGGCACGATATTTCTGTGCCATCGTTTGTGCGTCATCAGGACTCATTGCATAAACTGCTGTTACATTAAGTGTTCCTATCAATACAGCTAAAGCAGTTAGCCTTTTTGTCATTACTCACTCCAATTATTTTATTTTTGTTTCTATTTACTTTTTATTCACTTTGATTTTGCAGACTGTCTGGACTCTGCTGATCTTGCTGATTATCCGTGCTTTGTGTATCCTGCTTAGCTTCTGCATCATCATGAGTCGTCTGCTCATTAGTTGATGATAAAGCTGTATTGCTTTGAGCACTTTGCTTATCTTTATCATCATTATTTGTTGTATCAACTGATTTATTCGATGGCTTATCATTATTGCTAGTATCTGCCGACTGCGCTGCTGTAGCGCTTGTCTTTGTTGCATTAGAAGTTTCGGTGGACTTTGCGACAGTCGCAGTATCATCCTTTGGCAAATATAAAGGTCCCATTTGTCCACAACCAGCTAATAAGGTCATAGGAATAAGTAATGTAAATAATTTTATAGATCTTTTTGTCATAATCCGCTTGGCGCTATGTAAATATTCGTTAAAATAATTCCCAACATAATAAAAAACATTATGCGCGAAGCCAAATAGAATTATGGTTTTTCTGCGTTAATTTTGACATCTTTTACTTTTACGAAGGAATATGTGTGTGATTAAAAAACTCTTACTTGGTATTGTCGGCATTATTGCACTGTTGATTATTTTAATGTTTATCTGGTTGATATTTATTTTCAACCCTAATGATTATAAAGCTTGGATCAACAGCAAAATAAACAATGACCCCAACATCCATATTATGCTTAATGGACCACTTGATTTCTCGCTAAAATCAATGCAGCTTAATGCTAAAGAGGTCGCTATTAACGCGCAAAATGGCACCTTCACAAGTCATTGGCAAGATGCAACGATTAAAATTAACCCACTTGATTTTTTTATCCACCCGAGCAATCCTTTTGAATCACTAACTTTACAAAACGGTGAAATTAGTGCCGCACATCAACAGTTTAAAGCGCCTCTTTTGAATATCATTGAAAAGCATCAACGCTATAGCGTGAGCACTGAGTTAACCAACGATGTCAAGCAGCTAAATATTCAATTAACATTAACCCCACACCCTAACAGCACTGAAATTACGGATTTAATCATACAAACGACACTTAATAACTGGCCCGTTTGCCTTAAAGTGCCCAGTATTTATCTGAACAATAATAATATGCTCAACAATATTGATAATATTCGCTTGAAAATCAATGATCAGCTACTCATAGGTAATATGAGTCAAATCATACTCAAACCTAAGCTTTCATTTAAAGGACAATTCACAGCGCCTCATTTTGCATTAGCACAAATAGTTAATCTTAATGGTTTTAAATTAAATTTAACTTCGTTTGTACTTGGTTTTGCACTCTCACACAGTGACTCAGCAGCAAAAACTGACATTAGCATCAATGCTCAAAGTGCCAATCTTATCGGTATTGATCTTAATGCGATTGCTTCTTCAACACACAATCTATTAAGCGCTGTTGATCAAGGCG
>JAQCCA010000164.1 GCA_027621155.1 Pseudomonadota bacterium
GGTTTTTCTGTTCTCTAATATGAAGCTGCATATCTCTATCCACTAGAGTAACCTTTCCTCTTTCTATATTGAAGCTACTGACCTTACTCTGGACAACCTGCGTATAAAAATGATCTCTATACATTATAAAACCATTACTACTAAATGAATTGTTAGCCATCTCATCTATCGTTGGACTGCGAGTTGTGTTTAATTCACCATCAAGGTGAGCAAAAATCCCCCCTTGAAAAGCAGTAGCAACTTCTGGATGCGCTGCTATGTCCTCAGCAGTTAGAAGCGTATCTTTATCATAAGTTAGCTCTGACAAATGTATTTCAACTCCTCGCTCCAAATCTGTATTAATTTTCTCTGCCAATATTTCATTGAGTGACCTTTTATCATCTGCGTTTCGAGCAATCTCAAGATATGCACTACCAGATTTTTCCAAAGGTAAACTTTTCACAGCGTCATCTTCCATACTTTCAGGCATTTCTTCTATAGTATCCATTTTTGGCGCATGTTTTTCAGCTACTTCAGTCAAACTCTTTGGTAATATCTCAGAAGAAGTTGCTGCTCCTTTATAACCAGCTGCCACACTACCTGCTGTTGTAGCCAGTGTCATTGCCCACATCTGTGTCAACTGTCCAATGGCTTCTGCTTCATTGCCAATATTACCTTCTTCAATTTGTTGCGCTGTTTCGATAGTATCACCTATCATCATCGCCTCACCCATTCCAGGAATAGCACTCATCATTGATTTTGCTGCGGCATCTGCTTCCCCTGAAGCAGCATAGTCTATGGTTGCTGTTGTGACACCTGCCACCATCATAGCACCACCAACTGCTTGCATTCCTGGCACCAGCATTAACATCCCACCTATCGTTGCCGTGGTATTGCCTACATCAGCAGCTCGAGCGCCACCCGAAATAGGTTGTAAATAATGCCCTGTTGGGTCGAAATTATTCACCGGATCATTGTTAACATAAGCATAGGGGCTAAAGCCACCTGCCCCCAAGGTGATTCACTATCTGGCGATAAAAATACGCGATACTCTGGATCGTATGGTCGATTATACGTTGCCCCTAAAAATTGAATACCCGTTGCTTGATCATCTCTTTGCAGGTTATATCCAAATGTATTGTTTTTCACCTCTAAATCGTGTGAACTAGGGTTTGCTGTTATAGCGCTATAACTTGCACCAAAGGGAAGATAAGTAAATAAGCTTTGTAATTTCCCATTTGCCCAACTGCCATATTGTGTTTGTCCATTGGTTATATTAGATGCGTAATATAAGCTGTTATTGGTATGATTCTGGACAACCGCGCCACCTGGCACAATCAATTTCTCTTCACCATTAATATATTGAGAAACTAAATTGCCTTGAATAAAAATATTGTAGCTTGATTGAGCCTTATTAACGCCAGATTTACCAATTTCTGCCACTTGATAACCCATAGGATCATAGTGATAATCTAATTCAGTTGCAAAATCACCTGTTCTCTTATAATTGATCATATTTCCAGCTAAATTATAGCTTAACTGAGTTGTGGATAGATGCTTGCCTTGATGATCCTGTCTATCAATTTGCGTGACTTGCCCTACATCATTGTAACTAAAGTTAACTACTGGGGTTTGATCTGTGTTTATAGTTTTAAGTTGAAAAGGATTTTCTGCATTGTAGTCATAACTTAAAGTGTGTTGATTATTAATATTAATCGACTTTAAAAGCCCTAAACCGTTATAGTCATACCATAATTTAAGATTGCTAAAGCTTTTTTGTTCTTCTGATTCCATTGTGTCGATTTGGCAAAAATGATAAGTGTAGCTCGTTTGACACTCAAATTGTGCTAGTTGATTTTGTGCATTATACGCATATAGATAAGTGGCTGCAGGATTTGCATCGACAGTGATTAACTGTTTTAACAATAAGCCTGAGCGCGAATAATATTGCTCAAAATTTATTTCTTGCTTTCTTAAGTTATGGTTAATATTTTGATACTTTATTTGATATGGGGTATTGAGATCTCCTTCTTGCAGGATAAACTCCATATCGTTACTTTTAACCCCATTTTCCGCTGTGCTATATTTGGTGATATTCTTTAAAGTGCCATCAGGTTTGTAGTCATAATCTAGCTGAACATCAAGTTTTTTAGCATGAGTTTTACCTAACACATTACTTGCGAGTTTTCTGATAAGACCATTTTGTGAGCTTAGATTATTCATTGTATTAAAGTGAGGTGTCACAAGCTGATGCTTTGTCATCAGTAGTCCATTAATATCAGAAGATAAGCCTTGTGTCGTATAGCTTGGGATAAACTCCGCCATAATCGTTTTATTGTCTTTATTCTGATAGTGTGCTGATTTTAACGCACCTGTTTTCATATATTCAAAACGATGCTCAGCATGCTCATTTTTGATCAAAATGGGGAGATTATATTTCTGATCAAAGCTTGCCTCAACAGACTCTTCCAATGTGGAGAACATTGATTGTTTCTTTTGTATGACTGTCTTTGTTGGATTCCCCCAAGCATCATATATATCAATAAAACCTTTTATACTATAGCCATCTACTTGTGGCTGCTCAGTTCTTTTTGGTGCAGCAGTTGACTGACTGTAAATGTATTCAACAACCTTGCCAAAGTCTATGTTATTGATTGCGCCTACCCCAGTAGACTGTTTAGTGATTAGCCCTAAGTCATTAATTTGCTGGTAGCCTAGATGGTAACGCTTTAATTGTCCATCTACGATAGCTTGAAGATAAAAACCATCGTTATTGAGGTTCTGATCATAACTATAATAAACACTAAATAACGGCTTCGTTGAATTGGAGGGTGAGTAGGCGTGACGCGCTTTTATTTCACCAATCAATGGTTTTGCATAAGCAGAGTTTGTCCCTAAAATATCGTTTTTGTCTATATAGTCATAGCTTTGAGATAATTGCAGATTATCTGCCGTATGCGCACAATAACCATCATCAACACTACTGAAAATCTCCAAAGGCTCACCAAGCAAATTGCTTATGGTTTTACTCTGAGTCACCAAACCATAAGGAGCTAATGCCTGACCATTACGCACTTTACTCATGATAAAGTCTTTTAAGCCACTTGCATCAGGAGGTAAACCCTTATCTATAGGCGATATAAATTGATTAATCGCCGCCAAATCAGTGATATAAGGTTGCTGCTTTAAGCTAGATGAACCAGCAAGATAGCAGCTATATTGCCTATGTTTATCTAAAACAAAGGTAAGCGTTTTGCTTTCATAGCGTTGCTCATTCACAAGCTCAGGCGCTATGACAAACTCAAATCCATCAATTTTACAAGGATAAAAATCAACCGTAGCTCCTTTGTCATCATAGATCTGTTCTTTGCTACGGATATAACAGAAAGAAGGACGATTTTTGGGTTCTAAAAATTCACCTTTAGGCAGTAAAGCACTCGTTTTAATGGGTGACTTATTGGTATCTGGTAACAAGCTAAACCCAATTGAAGCATCAGGATAGGTATAAACAAAATCCATCGTGCCGTAAGGGTTCTGTAGAGCATTTTGCTCAGCCTGTTCAGTAAAATAAAAATTGCTAATGTAATATTGTACTTTAGGGTTTGGCTTTCCTTCTTGGTAGTTTGAATAATCATAATCAACGCTTTGCATTAAACTATCTTTAAACGCATAGTAGTTCTCTTGAACGGTAATCAATTTATCAGGGATAGTATCTACACTGGTTTCTACTTTGACCAAATTACCAAAACCATCAAAGTGCTCTTTACTCGTCGAAACTAGCTGACTTCCTGCATATGTTTTTATGGTGGTTACCCCTGGTGCATAAACATAACTAACCGATTGATGATAATCCCCGTGACGCATACCAACTTGACTCTCGCTCACTGCTGAATAGTTCGTTTCTTTGATCACTCTACCCCACTCATCATAATCATAATAAGTGACAAAGTACTTATCCTGTGTTGAAGATGCGTTACCGGAGCTTAAGTCCACTTTTTCTACGACATATTGTAAAACGCCTTTGCTATTGTAGTGCTCCCATCCTGTTTTAGATAATTTATTCGGCGCCCCATTTTCATAAGCTGTCGTACGCAGACTTGAAACATCTTGATAAAGATCATAACTCTCATCAGGATAGGTGACATAATGCACTTCGGTCTTTAACCCTTGCTTACCTGATTCAGGCTTGCTGTTTTGACTACTTTCATAAGTGGTTTGCAATAGTGGATATAGTTTACTGCTGGCATTTTTTTCATATACATAAGTTGCATAAGCATTTGCAACATCAGAAAGTTCACTGCGATTATAGGAAGCTGTTGCTTCTTTGTTCCAAGTCATTACTGGGAAATAGTTACCAAAATCACCACCCATATAATCATATTGAGCCAACGTAATGGTTGAATACAAATTGCACTTACTTGGCTTTGTGGCTCCAGAGCTTGTTATACAGCTGCTATTTTGAGTCTTCTCTGGTAAGCGCAACGCATTATTGTACTGATTGCTTGGCGTGGTGAAATTTGAATATTCTTTGATATTCCAAGCAGCATAATTCGTCTTATTTGAGGTGGTTTTAATCGCTTCTTCACTCACACAAATCGATTTAGTTGGTGATAATATTGAGGAGTTTTTGTCACAGCGCTGGTATTTGAAATTGGTTTCAATCGTCGTTTCTACATCTCCCATTTTATTTTTTTGGGTGATCTGCGTTGGATTCATCCAAGCGCTATCTTCAACACCAACGGGTAAATAAGTGTATTCTAATAAACGCTTCTCAAGGTCATCTTTGTATTTACCATCGCCTCCTTTTTTAAATGTGATGACGGGATAGTCAAGCTCAGACTCAACGAACTTAGAAATAGGTTGACCAACTAATTTTTGATCAAGATTTCTGCACTTACTTTCATCTTTTCCAAAGCAATAGAGAACTTTATCCTTGGGCATTCTGCCAAAACCACTGTCATATATGCTGCTTCCTACCACCAAATAAGCATTTTCTTTATTTGCAATGACATCAGGTGATAACGACATTCCCTGATCGTATCGATATGTAAATGGATTTTCGTTGCTAATGTAGCCATAATCTGATTGAGCATAGGGAATAATGCTTTTCAATGCTGCAGAAGATTCATTTAGCGTAATTACGCTTCCTATAGTAAATCCTTTATATGCTTCATAGCCCTTTAAGAAATAGCTTGAATTTTTTGGGAATACTGATTGAGTCTTAAAATTATCAACCGGTTGATAAAAATACGTATATGGACTAGTTATTTTTCTCTCCACTTCCTTTGTCATCATTAAAATACCATTTATATAATGGCTTTCAGATGATAAATAAATGGGAAAACGTCCACTATGAGAATTTGTATAGTTCAAAGAAATACTCTCTAAGCTTAAACTTCCTACTAATGCTTTCGTTGAATATTGATTTAAAATATACCCCCTATACTCTTCGTTTCCTGGCTCCCTTTCATGCAAATGAAAATCCATCTTATACTCTTTGGGAAAAGCATCTCCTAGCGTTTTCACAACATAAGAATATCCACTCTTATCCCCTAAACGATAACCTTCAAAAAGTTTTTCACCTTGCAAGCTATCTTTATAAATTGAAACCCTTCCATCCGCTCCATAGCTGAAAACAAATGACTTCCCTTGTTTGGTGATTTTTTTTAAGACAGCTAGCTTAGGCATTTTCAAAAAGCCATATATGTATGTCGTAGTATGCTGAGTATGGATATAAGATGCGTTTAATGCTGTATAGTAT
>JAQCCA010000165.1 GCA_027621155.1 Pseudomonadota bacterium
ATACCATTGCAGGTGTCTTTAATGGCAAAATCCCACAGTTCAATTAACAAGCTGCTGGGCAGTTACTTTAAATCACTATATTTCTCAACTAATTCGGTATTATTCAGTGTCATCGATTTCACATAAAACGGTGAGTAGAAAAATGGCGCCTGCTTTGCATCTGCCTCATTTAATTGCACCAACTTGATATTATGCACTTTGGATAAATCTAGTGTTGGATCTAGACTTAAATCAATATCAACATCCGTCGTTAATGTATTATCAAGTTTAATAACACTGGCAGGTGCTTGTACTATTGAGGTGCGAGCAACGTTCGCTAGCTTATTATCAACATAGACATTAAACCATGTTTCATTAGGATTACTTGGGGTAACTTTAGCAAGCTTAATTACTATATTGGCATCATGCTTAAGCGCTTTAATATTAAAAGATATCGTACTTCCTGACCAGTTCATCGCAACCCTATCATCAATAAGTTCATGATTACTGCGCCCTAAATACATGATATTAGGATTATTGCCTAAAATCGTCTCACTACTGGCAAATCCTATGCTACTTAAACTCGCAAGCCCACATATCATTGCATATTTTATCTTACTATTTCCTTGCATACTAAAGCCTCCTTTTGGGTTATTTTCACACTTGATAACACCCCCATAAATCGCAAGGATCATGATCAACACCACTGATACTACCATAAAGAGGGATTCCATTTTGATCAACAACACCCATATGTAATTGACCATCATCTACTGCAAAGGCTTTGCCGTCTTGCCAATAAACACTATCACGCCCTGTTTTGCCGGTTTCATCGCCTATTTCAAACCATAAAAGCGCAGCGGTCTGCTGTGGTAAATAGTCTGACAAAATAGGTGATAGTGTACTGAAGTAACGCTTAGCATAACCTAGCAGCTTGCCATTTTTATCTTCCCAAGCAGTTTTTGAGCTATGCGCCCAGCCTGTTTCACCAATGCCCCAGCGCAATTGTGATAATTGGCTTTGGCTAAGGACGTCATAATTGAGCAAATACTTTTTGAAAGTTGTTATGCTGTCATTAAAGGTCGTTGCTAAATTTCGTGCATTAATAACAGCACTGTCATCCAACACACCGCTATAGTAAAACGGGTAAATATTCAGCCAGATAACTGCTTTTAATTGATGCGCTAGATCATATGTGTAAATAGCTTTGAAACTTTGTAAAAGTGATTGAATATAGTCTTGATTGTGACTTAGCTCGCCATCAATAACGCTACCTATTACCCCATAGTATTTACTTAACTTAAGTAAATACGTAAGCTTACTTTGATCGCCAACATCAATATCAACACTGAATGGCACAAGCGTTAGCGTTGGGTCTTCTTGATAGAAAGCATTTATGGAGTCTATGAATATCTGAATGCGCGTACTAATATGATCGTAACTCTCTGGCGAAATCCCTGGTTCTTGTAATAATACAATATCATCTACACTGTTAAGTCCATTAGGCAGTGAGTTTTGTAATGCTAACATAAACTTAAACACAGCTTGTTGACCATTTTGATTGGTAAATAACTTAAGCTGTCCTGCATCTATCGTTAGTACAACATGTGCATAAGGATAAGCTGACAATGCCTTTGCAAACGCACACCAACGATCGTTCGGATCTTTGCTCGCACCGTCAAAACCATGGTGACAGCTTGTGTAATCAGTATTTTGACTGAATAAACCCAAATTACCATATAAGCGAATAATCTGCTGGTCTTGTTGATTTTTCTGACTCTGCTGTTGAAAATGATGTGTCAGTGCAATTTGTGTGATCTTATAAACATCATCTGCTGTGAGCTGCAGTGCTTTATCCGCATTACTATCAACCCAATCACCAAAATCAAAGCCCTGTATCAAGGCATTTGCTTGATTTAACTGAATAAACAACGGCAGCACACAGCATAAAAGCATACGTAATAATCGCATATTAAAGCCTTATGTTGGATTATTTTCACACAATCCAATATCCACAAATCCATGGCTTATGCATAGGGTAATGACTACCCTATTTGCTATTTTTCGCTATTTTTTGCTATTTTTCCTTTTCCGTTGGCTGAGCGCTAGTCGAAGCCATCTCGTATCAGCAGACCCCCTTCGACTTCGCTCAGGGTACGAGAAATAGTGCTGATAGATGACTATAGTTTCATCTCAGCAATTTTCACTTTCCATTCTTTAGGGCCCGTTTGATGGACTGAAGTCCCTTGACTGTCAACGGCAACCGTGACTGGCATATCTTCCACTTCAAACTCATAAATGGCTTCCATACCCAGATCCTCAAATCCAACCACTTTGGCCTTACGAATCGATTTAGAGATCAGATAAGCTGCCCCACCAACTGCCATCAAGTACACCGCCTTATGCTTTTTGATAGAATCAATCGTTGCCTGACCACGCTCGGCTTTACCCACCATGCCGGCAATACCCACTTCACTTAGCATAAAATCGGTAAATTTATCCATCCGTGTTGCCGTTGTAGGACCCGCAGGTCCAACTACCTCATCACCCACGGGATCAACAGGACCCACGTAATAAATGAATTTACCCTTTAGATCCACTGGTAATGGTTCACCATTTTTAACCATATCCATAATGCGCTTATGTGCTGCATCACGCCCCGTTAATAACTTACCATTTAATAATAGTGTTTCACCTGGTTTTAGGTTTTCAATATCAGCTTGTGTTAGCGTATTTAAATCCACACGACGCACTTGTGATTTATCCGTTTCAGTAATTTCAGGCCAATCTTCTAATTTTGGTACAGGCAACTTGGCAACACCTGAACCATCTAGAGTGAAATGGACATGGCGTGTTGCAGCACAATTTGGAATAAGTGCCACAGGTTTACATGCTGCATGCGTTGGATATTCATGAATCTTGACATCAAGCACCGTTGTCAAACCACCTAAACCTTGTGCGCCAATGCCTAGATCATTAATCTTGTGATAAAGCTCAACACGCAGCTTCTCAAGCTCAGTTTGCGCGCCACACTCAAGAATCTCATGCATATCAATCTCTTCGCCTAATGACTCTTTAGCTAGTAACATCGCTTTTTCCGCCGTACCACCAATACCAATACCAATGATGCCTGGTGGACACCAACCCGCACCCATTGTTGGCAACATCTCAAGTACCCAATCAACGATACTATCACTTGGGTTTAAGACTTTAAATTTTGATTTAAATTCAGAACCACCGCCTTTAGCTGCTAACTCAATCTCGATATTAGATCCTGCTACCATATCAATATGTACAATCGCAGGGGTATTATCCTGAGTATTTTTACGCGCGCCATGTGGCGGATTAACCATCGATGCTCGAAGTGGGTTATCTGCATTTAAATACGCACGACGTACGCCTTCATTGACAAGTTCAGTAATCGTGCGATCAGTGCGATCAAGCTTTGCCTCCATCCCAACTTTAACGAAGGCACAGACCATACCAGTATCCTGACAAATCGGGCGATGACCATAAGCGGCCATGCGCGAGTTTATCAAAATCTGCCCAATCGCATCTTTTGCGGGTTTTGATGCCTCATGCTCATAAGCGCGATACATCGCTTGCACAAAATCTTTAGGATGATAATAAGAAATAAATTGCAATCCATCGGCAACACTTTGAATGAGATCTTCTACTTTAATAACTGACATCTGAAATGACTCTATTGATTAAACTTCGGCGCATTTTAACAAGGTTTGATGCTCGTGGTCTAGTGATACAGAAAAAATCAAATCCAACGAATCTTGCGCATAATGGCAATATAACCCACCATAATTAACGCAAGGATTGCGCAAACAATAATAAAGCCGTAATGCGACTCAGCCCCCGGAATGCCAGCAACGTTGATACCTAAAAGACCGGTGATAAATCCAAGCGGGATAAATACCACACTGATCATCGATAAGATATACATGCGTTGATTCATCTGTGTTTGTTCATAGGCATGAATTTCATTTTGGATGATTAAACTTCTATCTTTCATCGCATCTAGATCTTCCAGTAAACGCATATTCGCATCAAGCACTTGTTTTAGTTCAAAGACATCTTCATCACTTAGCCAAGAAAGTTTATTTGCTGAAATCGCCAATATCGCTTCACGCTGCGGCAAAATATAGCGCCTGATTTTAATGACCTTTTTACAAATCGCATTGACCCTGTCCGACAATACAATTGATCGATCTTTCTTAATCGCAAGTTCAATATCATCAAGCTTACGATCATAGCCATCGACTAATTGATCGGTGTGCTCAGTAATATGCATCAATAAAATATTCAAAAATTCGCTTGTCGCACAAGGACCAGCATTCAGCTTTAACATATTATTAATCTCGGCAATTGAGTGCAGATCTCGACGCTTAACGGTAATAATCAAGCGTTCAGTTAACCACATGCGAATCGATGCCATATCTTCAGGCTTTTGTCCCTTGTTAAGATTAATCGCGCGAAAGGTTGCCAACATGCCATTATCAAGTATCAAAATACGTGGTCTGGTTTCCTGCGCGCATAGCATATCGATGATTTTCTCAGGGATGATCTGATATTCATTTAAAAAATCAGCCGCTTGTGTTAAATCCAAATGCAACCAGATAATGCCAGAAGGTAACACCATTGCTGAGGATATATCTTTTTCGGTGATTTCTTTAGCGCCACCGCTACCATCTAACAGTTGAATATTTACATGCTTTTTTTGTACTTCCATCACTTGATATCATTCAATACCTTTTTGCATCACTCTAGCGTAAAACGCTATAAACGCAATCAGTTAATAAGATAAAGTGCACAAACATGCTTTATACTTTGGCAATATCTTATTAAAATCGCTAGCATATCTTAAAAATAATTGACAAATAAAAGGCAAGTTTCTTTACAATGCGTGATTTTGCTAAAAACAACTCAACAACGACCGCTAAAAGCAATAAAAACAAAGCAGATAACAAGCCTCGTAAGCAGTCCTCATTGGTCATAAGAAAACTCATTCTTGCCCTTTTGTTATTGATATTAATCATTGCTTTTATTGTGAGCTTTTATGGCAGTAACAAATCCAAAGACAGCACAGCGACAACGACCACACAAACGGTACATGTCTCTCCCAAGCCAGTTGTTAATGTGAGTGACGCGAAAGAGCAAAACAATCAAACGCAAAACAATACCACCGCAGATAGTAAGCCAACTCAAGTCGCTAAGCAGACGTCTGATAGCAATGCGGTGGCAGTAGCACCTGCTAATGAAAATAGCGCAAAAGAAACAAGAGAAACAGCTGCAACAAACAGTCAGCAAACGAAAGATAGCAACACGGATAACAAGAAAGATGAAGATCAGCCTTTAACTTTCACGTTTTATAACACACTAACCAATAAGACCGTACAAGTCGATGCTAATCCTGAGAAGCTAAAGCAATATCGCTATACCTATATGCTACAAGTCGGCTCATATCGTAATCAAAGTGATGCCAATGCTACACGTGCCAAGCTTATTTTGGCAGGGCTTAAACCAGCCATTAAAAAAGTGGGCGACTGGTACCGCCTGGATGTGGGTCCCGTCTATAGCCAACGTGATGGCGATGTGATCAAACACAAAGTTGAAGCCGCTGGTATCTCTGGCAGTATTTTGCGCCAAGTGGATAAAGAGGAAATTACTCAACAAACAAGGTAACTGCCCAGCAGCTTGTTAATTGAACTGTGGGATTTTGCCATTAAAGACACCTGCAATGGTAT
>JAQCCA010000166.1 GCA_027621155.1 Pseudomonadota bacterium
AAACATACCTGGGGACAATAAATAATCATCATTATTGACCTCTGCTTCAATCTCAAGTGTCCCACTTTTGCTATCCACTGTTGGCGAGATATAGTTAACAATACCTTTGAAGATTTTCTTGGGGTAGGTTTCTGTAGAAAGTTCAACTTCGTTACCAATTGCCACTTTTGGCTTAAGATCTGCTGGAATCGCAAAACGTATCTTTAGGGGATTTTCCTGTGTTAGCTGAACAACTGCCGTACCCGCTGCCACATACGCACCAACATCAAACTTATAAATCCCAAGCACACCCGTAAATGGCGCTTGCAACTTATCATGCTCAACCACCGTTTTTTGTTGATCAACATCAGCTTGCGCTTGTTGCAAATCAGCATATTTTTGATCGATATCCTCTTTAGATATTGCACCTGATTGCTCTAATAGCTTAACACGTGAGTAAGTCTGTTTGGCCAAATTTAACTTTGCTTGCAATGAGCTTAACGTTGCCATATCTTGCTGATCATCTAAAGCTGCAACCGTTTCACCTTTTAATACCCGATCCCCATTTTTGAAATATTTCTCTTTTAATTCACCACTATTATCAAAGCTTAAATCAACCTGTTTTAACGCATAGATATTACCCACTGCGGTAATCGTCTCTGGCACATTAATCTTCTTAACCTCACCGACATTAACCGCCGTAGGTTTGACCACTTGCTCCTTGTCAGCTCCGTAAGCAAACTGATGTAGACTCATCAATGGGACAGCTAAAGCCATCATCAGTGTGGTGATCTTTACTGTTTTTAATGTTTTTAAGATTTGATATTTGCTATTTACATTATTGTTGTTCATAGGCTCACTTGTCATTGAATGTGTTAAGTCATAAGCTAATTTGATTATAGCTAGCGCTTTTGTTATGTCTAATAAACTGTGATCTTTTATTATCACCGAATCATAAGCGATCTAAAACATATTTAATACGTTCTTCCTTAGTCATTGGCTCATTAAGCACAGGCTTAATCAGTGCATGACGCTTTGCCAACCCTACTTGGTTCGCGATTTGGATATTAAGACCAGGGCGCGCATTAAGCTCAAGCATCAGTGGTCCATGATCTTTATCTAATACCAAATCAACACCCAGATAACCTAAATTGGTCATATCATAGCTAGCACTTGCGATTTTTAGACACTCTTGCCAATGTGGCACGGTAATCCCTTCAATCTCATGCAAGGTGTCTGGGTGATGCGTGATAATCTCATTATGCCAAACGCCATGCAGTGTCAATCCAGTTTTTAAATCAACACCAGCACCAATCGCACCTTGATGCAGGTTTGCTTTGCCATTGGATTGCTGTGTTGGTAAACGCACCATTGCCATTACTGGAAAGCCTTTGATCAAAATAATCCGAATATCTGGCACCCCTTGATAGGCAACTTTAGCAAAAGTTGGGTCAAATTGAATCAAATATTCAATCATCGCTTTATCAGGGCGACCACCAAGTGAATATGCACCACTTAATGTAGTTGAGGTGTGATAACGCAACTGATCTAGCGTCATTAATTTACCATTTGCCAAACGGTAGCGATTATTAATAAAGTGCGTAATGACAAGAATACCCTCACCACCGGCACCTTGCGCAGGCTTTATCACAAATTGATGGTGATCCCCTAAGATCGATTGTAGATTTTTGTTATCATGCTCTGAACCAATTACACCATAAAGCTCAGGTACATTAATGCCATGCTCAAGCGCTAAGGATTTGCTCTTGAGTTTATCATCAACCAATGGATAGTATTTGCGATCATTATATGCCTGGATATAGCCAACATTGCGATTATTAATTCCCAATACACCCGCTTGTTTTAGTGCACGCCATTTGCTAATCCACCACATTTACTGGTCACCTTTACCCGTTTTACCTTGCTGCTGATCATTGATCTTCTGTGCCAATGCTTCAAAGCGATAAAGCTCAGTTAAGCGATAGCCACGATAACGTCCAATTAATAACATCACAGCCATAACGACAAGCAAAAGCCCTGGGAAAGTGAAAAACCAATACTCTAAATAGGTGTTAAAAATAAAGATATAACAGATGGTTGCAGCAAATAAACTACCAATGGCAATCTTAATGGCTTCAGTACCACCACGCTCTTCCCACACAATCGATAAACGCTCTATCGACATGGTTAAAATAACCATCGGGAATAAGGTTATTGATAAGCCTTGAGATAGCTCCATCTTATGCATTGCAATACTAATCAATGCCATAATAAGCACAACAACACACAGTAGCATCCCAAGCCGTGGCACGACCAATAATTGCAATTTTTCAAAATAAGCTCTAAAGCTCAACCCTAAAATGACCACCAATGAAAATAAGATAATCCCCCATACCAAAGTGGTATCCTTAAAAGCTAACGCAATCAATACCGGCATAAACGTACCCAATGTCGGCACACCAATAATAATACGTAAGATCAAAATAATCAGCACACCAAAAGGCACCATTAAGATGATTTTGTAAATTTCCTGTGTTTGCGCAGGCAAATTAAGTAAAGAAAACTCATATATATTTTGCTTCACAGTATTGTTTTTAAGATCTAAATAACGCTCCATCGGGATGCTTTGTTGTGCTGCGGTAAAGGATACCAGTTTAACTGTCCCGCCCTGGACATTGACAAAATCACCATTACCACTCCACCAGGTCATCGCTTTGCTATTAGGATTATCAATATACTCACCTGTACTGACATCATAAGTATGCCAATCTTTGCCATAGTAAACTTTAATCCACGTTGGCAAGTTTTTAAGATTTAATTTATCCTCATACTCATAAGGCACCACATGAATAATCAAGTTCGGCAAATTAAGCTCAGTTAACAAATAATTAAGCAATCTTGCGCGCGTTTTTGCCGTTGGCTTGCCACTGGTCATCTCCTGCCAAAAATATAAATTACCATCATCATTAATAAAGTTGATGGCTTGAGCAATCAAGGTGGGCGAATCCGCCGATTTCTCTGCAATCTCCTTGGCAGTAGTTAACAACGTTAATAACTTCTTAGGCTCTAAAATATCTTTTATTTTCTTTTTTTCTTTTTCAAGATCAGGAACGGTGCTTGATACACTTTGCGCATTACTCGCCACCGTCACATCATAAATCACCGTTTGTTTGCTGTTAACCTCGCTTTTAGAGAGCACTGCCATGCGGTTATTTTTATCCTCTGAACGCAAAACGATCTTACCAAAGCCAGCAGCATTAATGCTTTCATCTAGCACATCCGCCTTAACCAAATTTGGCACCAACAAATTCACCTTAAGCGATGAATCTGTCGTATCTGGCACAATCTGCAGCTCAGCATTAAACTTCCACGTCATATTCTCATCATTGGGCCACCACGACAGCCCGAGTTTAAAGTGCTGATAAAGACTAAAACCAATACCCGCAACTAATAAAATAATCAGTAGTGTGAAAAATTGCTTATTAACCTTACTCATTGCTTATCCATATCATTTGCATTGCTATCATTTGATGACTGATCACTCGTATTATCAGCTTTCTTTGGTTGGTCATTAGAAGCTTCAGTACCATCACTTTTTTTATTGCTATTTATTGTTGCTTCTTTACTGCCCTTTTCCTCTTGCAGCTCCTTTGCTTCTTTTACTTCTTTCTCCTCTTGCTCTTTTGCCATCTTAGCAAATAGCGCTTCACAGGCACTGCCATCCATCGTGAATTTTTGCGCTGGATCAATAACCGCACCCAATTGAATCAATGCTTTACGTCCTAAAAGTAGCGGGTAATCAAAATGCGTTCTATCGGTTAAGTTAACCTCAATCGTATAGATTTTTCCATCAAAACAAACCGGCATTTCAACGACAGGGCGCTCATCATATTGATCTTTTGTGTCTTCACCGGCACGGTTTTTAATCTTCATCTCACGCTTTAACGGCAAATCATATGCTACCTTTTCAACCTTATCTTTATTACGCTTGCCCTGCTGTTCTATCGCTTCATGTGTGACATCAAAGCGTACATATTCCTTCGCATCCTTTTCGTATACGTGAATATTTGTCGCCGAAATCGAGGAAACCCCAGCCCCCGTATCTAGCTTAGCATCCAATAGTGTTTTACTTGGTAAGATATAAACATTTTCAACATAACCATAACCTGTTTTGATATTTGCCATCGCTGTACTCGTCATTAATATCGTTGATAAAGCTAAATGTTTGATGATCTTATTTGCCTTCATTTGTTTCCCTTTAAAAATGGCTCTATTTGTGTTGTGAGGAGATTATAAATCACACTTGTTGCACCGTTGGTTTTTTACAAAGGAAATTTTCTAGCAGTGAGCAAATTAATGCCTTTCCTCGTTTCTTTGCATTATGAACAAACTCAAAAAATGCCAGATACTTTGGTAGCTTTTCCTGAGAAATCCCTCGATGTGGTCTCAACCATGATCTGAGCAAAGACCAACAGCCTTCTTGAGTGTTAACATGCACTTCGTGAAAGCCATCACCATCTTCATCGCGTGCATATTCTCCAGACCCATGATTCACTGTTTTGTGTACATAGCCTAATTGCGTCAAATTAGCGTAAATGACATATTCATCCGTGTATACAGTGCTCCCTGACTGTATGCATGACTCAATATAGGGCTTTATCGTCTTCTGTTTAACATCAGGTAGCATTTGTACCACAACATCTCCTCCGCGTTGAATCATACCAAATATTGGCGGCTTCTCTTTTTCCAAGGTGCCTCGTCCTCGGGCTCCTTTCAATCGATTACGCCTTGCCTTACGCCCTTTTTTTTAACCGCTTCTGGATTGCCTTTATGCCCTGCAACAACATACACTTCATCGCACTCAACCTCACCGGATAACACCGTAGGTTCTCGTCTTTGTTCGACACCTTCCCGTAATTGCATCGTCATGTTGTACACGTCCGTTTCATTCAGCTCCAACTCTTTTGCAATCTGTGCATTTGAGAGGTTTAGCCCCATGAAATAAAGGCATAAGATCCATGTCTTTAAAGGTTGGTGACGATTGGTGAAAATCGTATGTGTTAAGTCATCAAAGTCTTTATCACATTGTTTGCAATGGTATCGTTGACAGAATTCTATTTTCCCAGAGGTTCCCCGCTTGATGATTTTGTCTTCTGACGCCATACAATGCGGGCAAGTTACTCCATTTGACCAGCGTAATTTACGCACTGTTTCATAGCATTGCTGCTCATCTATTAAGTGTTGAATATTAATCATTGCCATATCTCATCACATGAAAACGTCATAAAGTTACAGGATTTATCACTATTGCACAACATTAGCGTCATATTTTATTTAACTCCCTGAAACACAAATAGAGCCTTTTCTTTTTGTTGCTGGTGTATTTTTTAAGGTTGGCAAATTGCCATAACAGGTTGTTATCAACGAGCGGGTCATCAATGATGTTAACAATCTTAGTAAACTGATTATCCATATAAGTTGAGAAGTTAAGCAAATAGCTTTTTTGTTTCTCAAGTGATTTAATCAATGTTGTGACGGCAGGATGTGGGAAGCTACTATTTTTCTGTTGTAGGTATTGATGGCAATAATCAAACATATTGATTCTGTCCTCATGGTTCATGGCATATGGATTGATAATGTCAGAAGCAAAGAAGCCTTTGATGTCTTTAATCTCTTGATTGATTTCTTTGAGATGCTGA
>JAQCCA010000167.1 GCA_027621155.1 Pseudomonadota bacterium
TTTAGGTAACAACATTGTAACCATTATGCACACTGAATTCCATACCAACAGAAAAGGGAAAAGAGCCTATAATGAGTATATGTGGGGGAATCATTCTATAAGCATAAACTGCTTTAGAATGGCTGACATACGATTAACTCTCTTTGCTGGCTATGCCGACTAGCGACACAAGATTATTCGGTAATAAACTAAAACCCTAGCAATCGTATTCATCAACGGACACCTTGCTATTTAGAAACCAACTTGTTGTGGCAACTAAGTAGTGTGGCATGACTCACCGGTATACATGCGCGACAAAAGACATTTTTCAATGTTTCTGGCATTCCAGCCTTCATCAGTTCTGCTTTAAGTTATGGCGATAAATCGCTTTGTTTTTATGTTATGGAATTTTTACTGAGTCTGCAAGTACAAAATGGCTGTATTTTACGCTGCCATTCGCAAATATGAGGAATGCTAAAAGCGGTGACTAAATTATAGTCTATTTGTCGAATTTAGGCCGCAGGCCCTTACTGTCTATTCGGGTTGCTCTTGTTTAACTGCGCTCAATGCTTGTAAAACAAGGGAGCAGCTCATTGCTGCATAGCAACCCTCATTGACAGCAGGGCGGGGAAAATGAATCACTGATCTCATTGATCGTGATGAATGTTTTAAGAAACTTCGGGTCGAGCCTCCCCTGCGTCACTGTCCAAACAGTGACGCAGGGGAGGCTACGAAGCCAGTCATTATTTAAGCCTTTCCGAACGGATAAGCCTCAATAAATGACTACGAGCATAGCTCTAAATATAGCGATAATTCTCATTGAATTAATCGTTATAATTTTTGCCTTAATGGCAAAAAACAACTCATTGTTGTAGTTAAAAACTCAATATTAACAGAGCATTGGTTACACAATGATTTATTATGTATTATAAATAATTGGAGTTATTGCTAACGGAAAAATGATATGTTTGATAATGCACTTTATACTGCTGAACAGTCAAAAAAGATTGATCAATTTATTATAAATCACATAAAAATTAATGGACTTGACCTGATGTCAAAAGCGGCTTTTGCCTGTTTTTTTGAAATTCAAAAGGAATTATGCAATCGAATTACTGTAGTTTGTGGTATGGGTAATAATGCAGGTGATGGCCTAATGCTTGCAGCTATTTGCCACATGTCTGGCATGAAGGTTACTGTTTATCTTTGCAATTCAGTAGAACGATTAACCCCTGACAGTCGATATATGTTTGATCATGCTGAATCAATAGGCGTTGATATAAAACAAATTGAAAATATTGATGATTCGTTCATTGGTAGCTTATCAAGCTCTGATATTGTAGTTGACGCTATTTTTGGTACGGGTGTAAATCGAGATATTCATGGCGTATTTGAGATGGTGATAAACAGTATTAATCAGTACAGCAGAAACACACTAAGCGTAGATGTGCCTTCAGGCATTTGTGCCAATACAGGCAAAGTCTTTAATGTTGCGATATTAGCGCAAAAAACGGTGACTTTTATTTGTAAAAAAGTCGGATTGTACACAGGTTATGCACCCAATTATACTGGTGTACACGTGTTTGCTCCTCTAGTTGATTTTCCTGTTGAGATCGATGAGATTCCAGTTGCTGAGATGCTTGAGAAATCAGTTATAGCTAAATATTTAGCATTACTTCCCAATAAACCAATCATCAATAAGAGCGATAAAGGCCATCTTGCTATTGTTGCAGGAGACAAGGGCATGTTTGGTGCGGCAGTTCTTGCTGGAATGGCCGCCTTAAAATCTGGGGCAGGGCGTGTTAGTGTTTTCACCCACCCTGATAATGATTGTAGCGCCCTTAATTCTGTTCATCCTGAGATTATGTGCCATAAACTATATTCAGCAACTGAGTTATTAAAGCAGCAAGATAAATTTAACGTAATTGCTATAGGTTGTGGCTTATCAGCCGGACTAGATTGGTCAGAGCAGATTATCCCTTCAATTCTTAATATTGATAAAACCATGATTATAGATGCTGGGGCTTTAGATTTTTTAAAGATAGGAGAAACAGCTTCTTCTTCATCAAAAATTATTACTCCACATGAGGGTGAGGCAGCAAGAATTTTGAACATCAATGCAAATTGCATTCGTAATGATCGTATTAAGGCGGTTAAAAACCTCGCTGACACATTTAACTTATCGGTGTTATTAAAGGGCTGTGGCAGCCTAATTTATATGGATAGCAAACTTCATTTAAGTCCCTATGGGCATAATATATTGGCAACAGCTGGCTCTGGTGACTTACTAACAGGAATTATTGGCGGTCTAACTGCTCAGATCAATTCAATAGAGCATGCTTCTTTGTGCGCCCTATTGCTCCAAGGTCTTGCTGCTGAAAATTATGTGGAAAAATATGGTCATTATGGATTTACAGCTTCTATGTTGTTAGATGAAGTTATCTTGATAATGAATAATATCTCTTATCATGATAGAGCCTGAAATGCCTGCAACGCAAGTTCTCGTGAAATTTTTATATCAACAATTGGCAAAGGATAACTTTTTCCCAAATTAATCTCTGCTTGCATTAAAATGTCTTTAGGCGCTTCCCATGGACTAAAAATATATTTGTCAGGTAACTTTGCAATTTCAGGAATAAATTGTCTGATATAGTCTCCGTTAGGATCAAATTTTTGACCTTGAGTCACTGGGTTAAAGATACGAAAGTAGGGCGCTGCGTCAGTGCCACATCCAGCTACCCATTGCCAGCTTGCAGCATTGTTAGCAAGGTCTGCATCTAAAAGCGTATCCCAGAACCAGCGCTCGCCATGATGCCAATGAATTCTTAAATTTTTCACAAGGAATGAGGCAACTATCATACGCACACGATTATGCATATAACCAGTCTGCCATAACTGACGCATACCAGCATCAACCATTGGAACGCCAGTTTGCCCCGCCTGCCATGCTTTAAGCCCTGAAGTGTCATCAACCCATGGGAATGTATCAAATTTAGGCCTTAAATTTTTTTCAGGTATTTTGGGGTGATGATAAAGCAGGTGGTAGGAAAATTCACGCCAGCCTAACTGACTACAAAAAGTATCCGTGTTTGTGTCATTCTTAATACTTTGTAGAGCATCCCATACCTGATGGGGCGATATTTCACCAAAATGTAAATATGGTGATAACTGTGAGGTATGATTTGCAGAAGGAATGTCTCTTCCATTTTTATACTGATCTAAACTATTGCTGATAAAGTTATCAAGAGATTCAAGAGCAGCTTTTTCACTGATATTCCAATGTGACTGAAATTTTTCAGCCCATGGAATTTGAGAAAATAAACCAAGTGATTTAATACCATCAGTATATTGATCGTTGATCAATTGCAAATTATTCGGTGCTGGTAAAGGTTGTCTTGGGGATTCTGCCTGCAAGCATCCTTTACGATAAAAAGGGGTAAAAACTTTATAGGGCAAACCTTCAGCATTTTTGATTTGCCATGGTTCCCATAATAAAAGGCTATTACTACTTTCTACTTTTATCTCATGGTTTTTTAAATATTCTTGTATTTTGGTATCTCTGTTTATCTGCCACGGCTCGTAACATCTGTTCCAATAGATGGCGTCTACATCAAAACGCTTGATCAAGTCCTTCAATATATCAAGAGGGTCACCTCTGTAAACGGACAAATTATTATTAAGTGAATGATTAAGCGATATTAGTGATTGATATAGCCACCAGCAACTGGCACTTCCGGGTAAATATCTGCCAGCATTGACATCATCAAAAATATAAATTGGTAGTACACGACCATGATTGAGTGCTTTTATCAAAGATGGGTTATCTGAGATACGTAAATCTTGACGAAACCAGTGAATTGAGATTTTATCTGACATGATTTAATACACTTAAGTAAAGCTGAAATTATATGTGAGTGAGAGTACAGTGGTAAAGATATAGCGCTGACTAACCATCGGACTGTCATAAATCTGATCGGGTAATCGATTAAGTCTGGTTGCAACAAATAGATTCCAGCGTTTTGAAAAATTGATCAGCATGTTTGCCCCTAGATATGGACTTAAAGCACCACTTGTATTGTATTCAGGCAAACCTGATCGAATGGCTTCTGATGTGCTAATACCATAAAAGTAGTTTGTTATCTGCTGACTGCTATAGGTAACACCTAATGATGGTGTGATAAAAAATAAGAATTTACTGCTGGCAGGTAAAAAAAACTTTTTGCTATACTCAGCGCTTAACAAATAGCCATTGGTCTTTGTGGTGACATCAATATTCGCACTAAAGTTAATATCGCCGTGTGTGCTTTTGAAAGATTGGCTTAGGCCGAGCATAAAAAGATAGTTTCTATTATCTAGAAGCCTTAGCTGAGGATCATTGCTTTTATCTGCTTTAAATACCTCAGGGTATAAAAACAACTGAACTTTACTAGCGGTATTATTTGTATGGAAAAAACGATATGAGGCATAAGGCCCATTTAACGTAAGATCTTCACCTTTATAACTGATCACAGGTACAGGAAGTATCGTAGGATCAGTGTCTTTGTATGGGTTAGGAGAAAAAATACCAGCAAACCCAATACCAAAAGGATATTGCACTGGACTAAATTTTTCTACAGTGCCGTCCTTATTTTCTGAATTTTCCTTGTCATTAGAAAGATCCTTTGATTGATTAGCTGATAATATAATGGGTGTTGCTAAAATGATATAGAGTAGATGTTTCATGTAACCTCTTAGTTAAAGCATTTGTTTTTTAGATTGAATCACCGCATTTAGCAGTCAGTGTTGTCAGAAATAATTAGCTTACTCAAGTCGTAGCCTTGAGATAATGCAACCTGCTTCATTAAATTAAAAGATTTTTTGTCTACAGCCTTAGTTCTACTTAGGAACCAAAGATATTCTCTTGATGGTTCACCCACTACGGCATATTTGTAATTGGGTGAGACATATAAAATCCAGTAATTACCAGTGAATGGCCAGAAAAATCTCACCTTGAGTTTGCTATTATCATCATGATTGGCGCGCCATGCCTTTGCAGTTGATGTTTTAACAACGCCATTCTTACTGCACTGATTGGTGACAGATATATAGTCATTATCGATGATTTTATAGTCGGCCGTAGAGCATGCGCAACCTTTCTGGAAACGGTTAGGCAGTCTGGCAATTTCATGCCATTTTCCCATGTACTGATTCAAATCGACATTTTGTGCGACTCTCATCGGTTTATAATTTGCACATCCACTGACAAAAAGAAAGAACAATGCAGTCCATGGTTTATATGATTTTATCAAGGTATGACTTCCTGTATAAATTATTTTGATTATAACTTATTAGTTTATCGATATTATCATGATTTGAAATGCCTTTATTAATATAAAAATCGTTGGCGATAATGAGGATGTCAGATTATTCTGGTGTTAATGAATTAACTTACTTGGCATTGAATTTTGTTCCAAATCATAAATATGCTTCACTTTTTCCGATGCTATTTGCAGGTCAATCATTAAAGGACGATAACTTGGGTTTGACGTAGCCTTACTGTGACAATTTTCATAAATATCAAGTTTTCTCGTAACTACCCAGCAGGTTAGATTTTGATAAATCGTAATTTTTGGCAATTTTTCTCGATTTAATGTTT
>JAQCCA010000168.1 GCA_027621155.1 Pseudomonadota bacterium
AAATATCGGCATGATCAAACTCAAGGTTATTAATGACTAATATGTCTGGATGGTAATGCATAAATTTCGAGCGCTTATCAAAAAATGCCGTATCATATTCATCGGCTTCAATCACAAAGTACTCCGAATCCGTTAAGCGCGATGATACGCCAAAGTCCTGAGTAATCCCACCAACCAGAAAGCTTGGATTTAACCCCACATCATCCATCAATTTGATCACCATTGAGGTAGTGGTTGTTTTGCCATGTGTACCCGTAATGGCAATAACCTTTTTGTCTTTGAGAATTTCTTGATAAAGCCACTCAGGACCCGAAAAATACTCAAGCTCACTATTTAATAAATACTCAACAATCGCCATACCACGGCGCATCGTATTACCAACAATCACCTGATCAGGTTTAAGTGATTCAATATCATACTCATAACCGGATATAAGCTTAATGCCTTGAGACTCAAGATAGCTGCTCATCGGTGGATAAACATTTTGATCACTGCCTGTGACCTTATAACCTTTTTCACGCGCTAATAGCGCTAAAGCACCCATAAAAGTGCCACAAATGCCTAATATATGAATGTGTTTCATGCTAAAAGAAACCTTGTTTAACTATTTACTTTCTAAAACCGTATCTTTATATACCTTATAACAACCTTACCAACGATAAAATAAGTGTGGCTGATTGCTTAGCTGCTTTCTCAACAAACTGTGGAAAATCATCCACTGCCTGACCATCTGCTGTATCTGAAATAGCGCGCAATACCACGCAAGGGACATTAAACTCATGACACACTAAGTTAACACTTGCTCCTTCCATCTCAATCGCCTGCGCATTGAAGTACTTCACAATCATCTCTTTCACTTCTTTGCTATGAATAAACTGATCCCCAGTTGCAATAACACCTTCTTTTAAGGCAATACCATGCGTATTTGCCGTTTCTTTTAACTTTGATGTTAAGCGCTGGCAAGTTTCGATATACACTTTGCTTCCTGGAATTTCTCCCTTTTGGCGACCAAATGCGGTGATATCAATATCATGTTGCACCGTCTGTGTAGCAACAACAATATCCCCAACTTGCACATCTGCCGAGCCGCCTCCTGCGACACCAGAGAATAGCAAAACTTCCGCACCGAAATGCTCAATCATCACGGTTGCAGTCAAGGTTGAAAACACCTTACCGATTTTGCTATAGGCGATAACTAGCTCATGCCCATGATAGCGTCCTAGATAATAGGTGTTATTGGCATATTCCTTGGTGTCATAAGTGTCTAATTCAGCAAGAATTGGCGTAATTTCTTCGGGCATTGCCCCCATAATTGCAATTTTCATTATTATTTTTGATTTTTCTTGGTCATGGCTAATGGCAGATACTATACGCAAAACATTATTGGTTGACCATCAATAACTGAGCTTATAACTAGAACTTAGCATCATAATCAAATGCCGGATGCTTTGACAAATCTATCACCCGATGCGGCGATGGTTTGCCTTGTTTACCAGTGGATGTCCCACCATCATAAACTCGCGGGATTCCCCACTTACCACTCCACACTAAACCATCGTGATTATGACCAAACAAAAGCATATCGATCTTGTGCGCTTTTAGTATTTTAGCTAAATCATCTGAGTCTTTTAAATGATGAAATGGACGGGGCGAAAATGGATGATGATGCAGATAAACCACGCGATATTCTGCATTTTTAACATCCTCATCATGGCTTAAATAATTATCTAAGCGTTGTAACTGTGCCTCACCCAACTGCCCCTCGGCAAATAATCGATCATACCAATGAAGCTCTTCTGCCATTGAGTCCAATCCCAGAAAGGCAATATTATCGATAATCGTTTTAATCGGATATTGCACATCAATACTGCCATAAAAAGCCTGTTTAAATGCTGGCACATAACCACTATAGCCAATCGATCCTGTGCCGTAATCATGATTGCCCGGAATCACGAGCACATGAAACCCCGCGCGCTTTAAGCGATTGATTTGCGCTAAGGCCTCATCATAAGCACCATCCTTTGTTGCATCCTCGACAATGTCGCCAGTAATGACAATAATATAATCACCCGCCTTTTCCTTGGTAAAAATAATGCGTGTAACTAAATCACGCATAACTGAAGATAGGTTTTCATAACCTAAATGGGTATCGGTTAAGTGAATAATCCGTTTCATTGCTTATCCTTTTATTGGTTGGTTATAGTGCACGACTTCAGTATAGTCAAAACTTTCCGCGTAAAAGAAAATTTATCGCTAGTCTTGCCAAAATTTCATTGATAGAATCAGGTAACCCCGATGTGAATATGGACAGATCAATCAATATGCTTAATAAAAATCAACGTAAAATTCTATGGTTATCAAGCTTAGGTGGCATGCTTGAGTTTTATGATTTCATCATCTACGCACTACTTGCTGGCTATATATCACAGCTTTTCTTTCCGACACATTCAGCAATTAACTCGCTTTTAATTGCCTTTAGTGCTTATGCTGTTGGTTATTTTGCACGCCCATTTGGCGGCATTATTTTTGGTCATTTTGGTGACAAATATGGCCGCAAGAAAACCTTTACCATTTCAATTTTGGTAATGGCGCTATCAACATTTGTCATTGGCATTTTACCAACATATCAAAGCGTTGGCATATTGGCTCCCATTTTATTGGTGATCTGTCGCATTGCCCAAGGCTTCTCTGTCGGTGGTGAAATCCCAGGAGCCATTACCTATGTCAGTGAATCAGCACCCGATAAAAAAGCCTTTATGACTGGTTTTGTCTTTTGTTTTTTAATTGCTGGTGTCGCCATTGGTTTTATTGTTGAAGCACTCTTATTGCAATTTTTTAGCCATGAGCAAATGCTTATGCATGTGTGGCGTGTGCCCTTTATTTTGGGTGGCATTTTTGGCTTTATTGCTTATTATCTACGTAAACAATTGATGGATATTGAGGACTTTCAACCCTTTATCCAAAAAGAATACGCTTTACCAATTACCAAAGTCTTGCATACCCATGGTTGGAACTTAGTCTATACCACCATTATTGTCTCATTCGGTGCATTATGCTTTGTGACCTTATTTTTATTACTCCCAGCGTATTTTGGCACTATTCTTAACTTGCATTTGAAAAATTTTGTGTGGATTAATAGCTTAGGCGTTATTATTCTGTCAATTTTATGTATTATCGTTGGTTTTTTTGCCGATAAAATCAATAGACAAGTGATTCTATTACTCACCATTATTATCACAATAATTGCCAGCTTTTTTATCTATCACATCTACACACAAAACCAAGATATTTACTTTGTTGCGATTGTCATCAGTGCAATTGTTTGCGCGTTATGCTGGGGCAATATCCCCGCAATGCTTATTGATGCTTTCAAACAAGATGTGCGTTATAGCGGCATCGGTTTTGCTTATAATTTAGGTTTTGCTGTTTTTGGTGGTTTAACGCCAACGATTGTTATTGCTGCTATTAAAACCAGTGGCAACTTAATGGCACCTGCTTATGTCTTGGCTATTGGTGCCCTTATTACCCTGATTGCTATGCTCATTAATCGTATGATCAAAAAATAACATTTATGACTATTGTTCGCGTTCTTGTGCATGGTCCCTTTACGGATGGACTTGATTATCTTTATTCTGTAACAGCAACACCAATACTTTTCACACGAGTTATTGTCCCACTTGGCACACGTAAGGTAATTGGTGTGATAAGTCAGATCAACCCCAAAGTCAGTTTACCCAAGGAAAAGCTTAAATCCATTGTTAAAGTACTTGATCAAAAGGCGCTATTATCAACACCAGCGATTGATCTCATTAAATGGCTTACTCATTACTATCAGTGCACGTTGTATCAAAGCTTAAGGTTATCGCTACCAAAGCACTATTTGCAAAAAGAACAACCTGAATGCGCCAGACAAATTATTTATACCTTAAATAATACTGACAATAATGATTTTAAGCCTGCTAAGAATGCACATAAACAGCATAAAGCATTAGCATTATTGCGTGAGCATAGCAGTGTTTCGCATGATACCTTTATCAATCATGAGATCACATCAGCAACGATAAAGTCACTCATCAACAAAAATATTATCATACAATCAAAGCATAGTCTCTTTCCAACAACTCACGCCACAACAGCAATAACACCACGTACACTTAATACTGCACAGCAAAGCGCTGTTGATGCGATTTGTCAGCATCTTCATCACTTTAAAACCTTTTTGCTTTTTGGCGTAACGGGAAGTGGTAAAACAGAAGTGTATATTGAAGCGATTAAGCCCGTGATTCAAAGCGGCAAGCAAGTATTAGTTTTAGTGCCTGAGATCAACCTAACCCCTCAAACGTTAATGCGCTTTGAGCAAAACTTTCATGAGCCCATTGCAGCGATTCATTCGCAACTGACTGATCAAGCACGCTTTGAGCTGTTTATTAAAGTCCAAAATGCTGAGATTAATATTATTATCGCAACACGCTCTGGTCTTTTATTTGATACGCCAAATCTTGGCATGATTGTCGTTGATGAAGAGCATGACGCTTCTTATAAGCAACAAAATATTCCTACCTATCACGCGCGCGATATTGCGATTGTCAAAGCGCAAAAATATAATATTCCGATTATCTTAGGTAGTGGCACGCCATCTTTAGAAAGTTATTATCATGCATCAAACGGCAAATATCATTTATTAACCTTAAAAAATCGTGCATTGAATCAAGTCAGTAATCAAGTACACATTATTAACTTGCAGAAAAGTAAAACTCAAGCAGGATTGAGCCCGATATTGATTGATAAAGTCAAACAGACGATTGCCAACAATGAACAAGTCCTATTATTTATTAATCGTCGCGGTTTTGCTCATAGCTTAATCTGTCAAGATTGCGGTTGGTGTGCTAACTGCAACCAATGCGAGAAACCGTATACCTTACACACCAAGCCCCAGCATCTAGCATGCCACTTTTGTGGTAAAGCACGTGAGATTATTCTGCAATGCCCTAATTGCCAATCACATAACTTATCAGATATTGGGCAGGGTACTGAAAAACTCGAAGATGAATTAACTGCGCTCTTACCAACAGTCCATATCGCGCGTCTGGATCGCAGCTCAACGCAAAAAAAAGGTGCACTTGAAGATGTGCTTAATGACATTAAATCACAGCATATCGATATTATCGTTGGTACGCAGATGATTGCCAAAGGGCATGACTTTCAAAATGTCAGCCTTGTCGGCATTATCAATGCCGATGCAGGCTTTTACAGTCAAGATTTTCATGCTGTTGAGAGAACCGCGCAATTGATTATTCAAGTCGCAGGTAGAACAGGACGCGGCAGTAAACCTGGGGATGTTTATATTCAAACTTATCAACCAGATAATCCTTTGTTGCAACTAATTCTACAGGCAGATTATAAGAAGTTTTTGGCGCATAGCCTTGAAACACGTAAGCTTCTTAACTATCCGCCTTTTTCCTATCAGGCATATATTTACGCCCAAGCAAGTAAGACACAGACTTGCACACATGCCTTACAACAACTCAACCATGCGCTTGTAAACTGTAATGAGCTTCAGAAATTACACTGTCAGATTTCGCATGTGCTCCC
>JAQCCA010000169.1 GCA_027621155.1 Pseudomonadota bacterium
TTACAGGTAATTTATTTTTGCTATGGGGTTTGTAATGCTGGCATTATCCCTTCGTATAATCGTTCAGCCCTTTTGGTACCACGTCAATACTCAGGCATCGCTCTTGGTATTACTAATATGTTCTCAGTCTTATTGGGTGCAATATGCATTCAACTTGTTGGCATCTTGATTCATCTAGTCAGTAACAATGAAATGCAAAGCACACATATCTACCCGGCTGAAATCTATCAACGCATATTTATACTGATTATCGTCTTATTCTGTATTTGTTTGGCGCTTTCTTTCAAGATGAAACCCATCGCAAAATCAACATCACTTGCACATGTTTCCTAACATTAACGTAATTCGATATAAAAAAGCACAAACCCTGTTGGATTTACTGCAAACCCTCGTTAAAATGAACGCCTGTTCTAATTTGGAGTTTTAAAAAGTGGTATAACTATTAATGAGCAACAAAATTTGCCATGTGCCAACGATACAACAAGATACTGATTACATAAATACTTTGTCAAAATCGTGTAATTTTAGTATTTTTACGACTATTCATCACTACTTTCAGCTAGCATCTACTATGCAAATAATGACTTCAGTGCTTTTTGCTCTATAATGATTAAACGCATAAAGCAATTTGAGATTAAAGGAAATCAATATGCACGGATTTAAAAGCCCGCAAATCTATTTAAAAACATTTATCATTGGTCTTTTGGTGATTGCTGGCATTATCTATTTTGAGCTAACGGGTTTTAAACCTTGTCCGATGTGCTTACTACAACAATTTGCTATTTTATTGATTAGCATCCTCTCTCTTGTAGCCCTTATTCATAAACCTAAAATAAAGGGTGTGCGTATTTATAGTTTTATCCTTGGCATCATCGCACTACTTGGTGCATTGGTTGCCTTGAAACAAGTTTGGATGCAGATAAATCCAAGTGAATATATCGGTAGCTGTGAGGCGGGTGTCGATAGTTTATTTCAAAATCTACCTTTTTTGGACTTCTTAAAGTCACTTTTCACAAGTGGACCTGACTGCTCACAAGTTGACTGGCAATTGTTTGGCTTAAGCATGGCAAGTTATAGTTTTATTATCTTTATCGTACTTAGTACGCTACATTTTTGGCAATTTCTATTTTATAACCATCACAATTTAATAAATAAAACAACAAATATGAAAACAGAAGGATAAATCATGGCTGAACTCTCCCTAAAAGCACCCAAGAAAAAGCTTATTAAAGCTTTTATCATCGTCATTGCCATTCTTGTCGTTATTTTTGGCGGCATCTTTGGCTTTGCAAGTTTTGTCAACGGTAAAAAGGCTTCAGCCATGGCAACTTGGAAAATGCAAGCACCTGAAGTCACTGCTACTGATGCTAAATCTGAAACGTGGTACCCAAGTGTTAAAACCATTGGTGAAGCTGTCGCCATCCAAAATGTCAATGTTACCGCTCAAGCTTCAGGCTTGGTATCAACCATCTCTTTTGAAGCTGGGCAAATGGTTAAAAAAGGTGATGTGTTATTCACACTTGATACGCAACAGTTACAAGCACAACTAAAGCAAGCTCAAGCTGATTTGGAACTTGCTAGAATCACCTACCAACGTGATGCTGATCTTTTAAAACAGCAAGCCGTCTCACAACAAACGGCAGATCAATCAAAGGCACAATATGATGGCAATCTTGCCAATGTTGAATCAATTCAAGCTGATATCAACTACCGCACGGTAAAAGCACCATTTGATGGTAAGATTGGTTTGCGTCAAATCAGCTTAGGTCAATACTTCAGTGCTGGCAACAGTGCAGCAACGTTAACTGAAATATCACCGATTTACATTGATTTTAGTATTACACAGAATAACTTTAGCAATGTTAAAGTTGGTGGTGACATTGAGTTTACTTCTGACTCTTATCCAGGCGTTACTTTCAAAGCAAAAATCACTGCCATTAACTCACAAATCACGAGTGACAACAGAGCACTTAATATTCAAGCAACCTTTGATAATAAAGATCAACAACATTTGATCTATCCTGGGATGTTCCTCGATGTGAGTTTAATTCTTCCCCCGATTTCAAACACCATCATTATCCCACGCAACGCTGTAAGCTACAGCCTATATGGTGAAACAGTTTATGTACTTGAACCTGATTCAAAAGATGGTCAACCTGTGATGTCTGAATACAGCGCCATGAAAGATGGTCAAGTTCAGTTAGTATCAACAGGCAAACAACAATACACAGCCAAGCAGGTTCCAGCGAAAACCACTATGACTAATGATAATAAAGTCATCGTTGAAGGCATTAAAGCTGGTGACATGGTGGCGACCTCTGGTCAAAACAAACTGCAAAACGGTGTTAGTGTTGTTATCAATAATGACGTTGACTTCAAAAACAACCCATAGGAAAACGGCATATGCATTTTATTGATATCTTTATAAAACGGCCTGTGCTATCAACGGTGATCAGCTTACTGATACTCGTTGCCGGGATAGGGACCGCATTTACCTTGCAGGTACGCCAGTACCCATATATGAAGAATGCGACAATTATTGTAACAACCGCTTATCCTGGTGCTAATCCTGAGATTATTCAGGGATTTATCACAACACCACTAGAGCAATCCGTTGGTGCAGCTGATGGTATTGATTACATGACCTCGCAAAGCGTATTGGGTTTAAGTACATTAACAATTAACGTTAAATTAGGTGCAGATCCTAATAATGTACTTAGCCAAGTGGTACAAAAAGTCAATGCTGTACAAAACGTCATGCCAAGTGGTGCGCAATCACCCGCAATTGATATGCAATCAGGTAACTCATTTCCATCACTCATTTTGGGCTTTACCAGTGATGCCTTAAATGAACAAGAGATTACAGCTTATATCAAAAACCAGCTAACCCCTAAGCTACAATCTTTGGGCGGCATTTCCAATGTGATCATTTGGGGACAAAAAGATTATGCCATGCGTGTTTGGTTAAACTATGACAAGATGGCACGCTTTAATGTCACCCCCGATGACATCGCTAATGCCTTGCAAGCCAACAGTTTGATTGCCGCCGGTGGACAAATCAAAGGTCCTTATTTTAATGTCACCTTAAACCCAACCACCAACCTTGATAATGCACAAACGTATAAACAATTAGTTGTTAAAAATGAAAATGGCAATCTCGTTCGCTTAGGTGATGTTGCGACGGTTGAATTGGGTGCTCAAACCTATACTGCCAATGTAAGCTTCAATGGCAAATATGGCGTTTTTGCAGGTGTCGTCGCCGCCTCTGATGCTAACGTCCTCACCGTTGTTGATAATATCATGAAAGACTTGCCAAGTATCAAAGCCAGTCTACCCACTGGTTTGAACATGAATATTGTCTACAACAACAACACTCACATTAAAGCATCTATTGAGGACGTCGTAAAAACACTGATTGAAGCGGTGATTATTGTAACCATTGTTTTATTCTTATTTATTGGTTCTTTTAGATCCGTTATTATCCCAGTGGTTGCTATTCCATTATCGATGATTGGTTCATTCTTATTAATGTTTCTTATGGGGTTCTCTATTAACTTATTAACCCTGTTATCAATGGTACTTGCCATTGGTCTAGTGGTCGATGATGCGATTGTTGTTCTGGAGAACATTTACCGACACATCGAAGAAGGGGCAACACCTTTTGAAGCAGCCATCCAAGGTGCCAGAGAAATTGCCAACCCTGTGATCTTAATGACATTAACCCTTGTTGCCGTTTACTTACCGATTGGGATGATGGGTGGCTTAACAGGGATATTATTTACTGAATTCGCCTACTCATTAGCAGGTGCAGTCGTTATCTCTGGGATTGTTGCCTATACATTCTCACCAATGCTTTGCTCAAAAGTCCTTTCTAAATCAATTACTGAGGCAAAAACAGTTAAGTTTATTGATAAGTTATTTGAAAAACTTAAAAATGCTTATGAGCGTGCCTCACGTCTTGTAATGAGTGTACGCATCGTCGTGATTTTATTTGGTGCAGTCGTCTTAATCAGCTGTTATTCATTATTTATGGGGACTAAGTCAGAATTAGCACCAACGGAAGATCAGGCATTTATTGGTATTCAAGGAACTGCCCCTTCTCCTGCTAACATTCACTATTTAAATACCTTCGCACCCGCACTTTATAAAGACATGCAAAGCTTACCAGGCGTTGAGTCAACTTTCGTTGTCAATGGCTATCCACAAAGTAATAACAGCTTTGGCGGCGTGGTCTTAAAACCATGGAGTGAGCGCAAAGAAACACAGATGGAAATCAAACCGGTGTTGCAAAACCTTGTCAATAACGTTGCAGGCTCTCAGATTTACACCTTTGAGATGCCTTCGTTACCAGGTATTTCATTTGGTCCTCCGATGCAGTTTGTCATCCAATCCGTTAATAGCTATCCAAGTATTTATGGCATTGCTAATGATGTCATCAACAAAATGATGTCAAGCGGGTTGTTTGTCTTTGCTCAAAGTGATCTACAATTTGATAATCCGCAAATGGTTGTACAAATTGATCGTGAAAAAGCAGCCTCCTTGGGTATCAGCATGCAGCAAATTGCTCAAGCACTTGGTTATGCTTACTCAGGAGGTTACGTTAATTACTTTAGTATGCTTGGTTACAGCTATCAGGTTATTCCTGAGCTTGCGGATGATTTGAAGTTGACCAAAGAGCAGCTTGGACAAATCCGCATTACCACAGCCAGTGGCAAGCTCGTGCCACTTTCAGCTATTGTGACATTTAAAACACAGAGTGTACCACTGAGTTTAAACCGTTTCCAACAGCTAAACTCAGCGACCATCAATGCAGTAACCACACCAGGCATTAGTCAAGGTCAAGCGATTGAATATATGCAAAATCTTGCTAAAACAGAACTGCCACAAGGTTATACGCATGACTACGCAGGTTCTGCGCGTCAGTTCTTAGAAAATAGCAGCCAAATGACAGTTGCTTTCTTATTCGCCCTGATTGTGATCTTTTTGATGCTTGCTGCTCAATTTGAAAGCTTCAGAGACCCATTGATTATCTTAATCAGTGTGCCAATGTCGATTTGTGGCGCGTTAATTCCACTGTATCTAGGGCAACTATTTAACTTAGGTTATGCCTCAATCAACATCTACACGCAAGTTGGTTTGATTACTTTGATTGGTCTGATTAGTAAGCATGGTATCTTGTTGGTGGAGTTTGCCAATAAACTGCAAGAAGAAGGCTATGATAAAGTTGAGGCGATTTTAAAATCAGCTGCCCTTCGCCTGCGCCCCATTCTTATGACAACGGCTGCAATGGTTGTTGGTGTTATACCATTGGTGCTCGCTACAGGAGCCGGTGCAGTTAGTCGCCAATCTATCGGTATTGTTATTGCATCTGGTATGACAATTGGTACGCTTTTCACCCTTTTTGTTGTCCCTGTTGTTTACACGTATCTTGCTAAGGATCGTCGCGCATTGATTGAGCGCTGGAAAGAAGAAGATAAGATCATCGCACAAATCAATAAAAATCATCATTTAGAATAATTGTAACTACCCAGCAGGTTAGATTTTGATAAATCTTAATTTTTGGCAATTTTTCTCGATTTAATGT
>JAQCCA010000006.1 GCA_027621155.1 Pseudomonadota bacterium
GTGTCAGATTATGTTTTTTCAAATAAGATTCACTAACTAATACCACAGCACCAGCTCCATCAGAAACTTGTGAGCTATTGCCCGCGGTGACTGAACCACCCGTTGCAAACACAGGTTTAAGTTTAGCTAGCGCCTCAATCGATGTATCTTTACGCGCACCTTCATCGATCTTAATCGTTTTTTCATTGTCAACAATCTCAGCTTTTGCCTCATCAGGCTTCCGATGATGCACCTTAACGGGAATAATCTCATCATTGAAATAACCATTTTCAATCGCATGCGTTGCTTTTTGATGACTTTTTAATGAAAACTCATCCTGCATTTGGCGCGTGATATTCCAATCTTTAGCAACGTTCTCCGCAGTAATTCCCATACCATAAGCAATCGCGACATTTTCATCTTTAGTGAAAATCTCACTACTAAATGAGATATTGTGCCCGCCAAATGGAATCATACTCATCGACTCAATCCCACCGGCAACTGCCACCTCCATATTGCCTTTAGCAATTTCATTAGCAGCAATAGCAATTGATTGCAACCCTGAGCTGCAATAACGATTAATGGTAAAAGCAGGCACCGAATCAGGCAACCCTGCCAAAAGTGTTGAGATACGTGCAACATTCATGCCCTGCTCGCCTTCGGGCATGGCGCAGCCTATGACGATATCACCGATATCCTCAGGGTTTACACCTGATTCTTTCACCGTTTCTTTTAAAATATCCGCTAATAAATCATCCGGACGCTTTTTGGCAAAGCCACCACGCTTGCCCTTAGTAACAGCTGATCTTTTCGCTGCAACAATATATACCACTTGTTCAGTCATTTTCTAAAAACTCCTTATTAATTTCTTAATGGTTTACCTGTTTCTAACATATGCTGCATTCTTGCTGCACTTTTCTCAGAAAGTGCCAATTCAACAAAGTTCTCAAGCTCACGCTTAAGTAACCAATCTTCAGAAACATAGGTATCTTTCTCAATCTCACCACCACACATGGCATCCGCTAAATTTGTCGCGATTTTGTAGTCATGCGCTGAAATTTGATTGCCATCACGCATATTAACCAAAAGCCCTTTAACGGTCGCAATACCTGCTTCACCAAAGACTTTAATCTTTTGTTTTAATGGTGGTTGATAACTAGAGTATGCTAAGAATCGTGCTTTTTCGATGGCAACACTTAGGATTTCTTTGCTATTCATCACCACGGGATCACTCTCACGTAAGAAGCCCATCTCAATGGCTTCATAGGCACTTGTTGCCACTTGTGCCATTGCCAGATTCTTATAGCGCTTTTCAAAGTCTTTCCATGGATCTTGAGCAGTCGAGGCGCGTTTTGCCATCTCTTTTGAACCACCCCAACCAGGGATAATACCAACACCTGCTTCAACAAGACCGATATAACTCTCGTGTGCTGCCACCACCGCATCACAATGCATCAATGTTTCACAACCACCACCAAAGGCAAAGCCCTTAACCGCTGCAACCACAGGGATTTTGCTATAACGAAGCTCTTGGGTGATCACTTGATGTCCTTTTTGAATGACCTCATAAACAGCTTCTTTGCCATGCATCATGAATTTAAAACCGAACTCTTCAAGATTAGCACCTGCAGAGAAGATATCCTGCTCTTGCCAGATGACCATTCCTTTAAGTTTACTTTCAGCGACCTTAATCGCCTCAGAGATACCCGCCAACACAGCATCGCCAATCGAACACATCTTGCTCTTAAAGCTTAAAATACCGATTTCATCATCAATACTCCATAAGCGTACCCCCTCATTTTCATAAAGGGTCAGACTTGGTGTTGTACTATGTTCACCTAATACATAATCTTTATGTAGTTGGCGTTTGTATACAGGCAATTCTTGACGCGTAACCAGTGTATTATCAGTGAAACTAAAGGATTTATTATCACCATAAACACCTTCTTTAAGCGCATATACCCATTGAGGGAGCGCCTTGCTTGAAAGCGTTTTTCCGGCTTTGATATCTTCATCAATCCAGCGTGCTACTTGCTGCCAACCAGCTTGCTGCCATGTTTCAAAAATCCCTTCTTTCCAGCCAAAGCCCCAACGAATCGCCAAATCCATATCTTTTGGATAATTAGAAATATCACCGACTAAACATGCGGCATAGTGGAAGCTATCTCTAAAGCACGACCATAAAAATTGTGCTTGCGGATGATCCATATTTTTTAATTTCTCTAGCTTCACTGACCAGTCTTTTTCGCCTAGAATTTCAGTGACTGCTTTATCAGGCTTCTGATCAGATAATCGGTATGTTTGGCTTTGTAGATCAAGCACTTTAAGACCGTCTTTCTCTTTAACATAAAGACCTTTTTTCGTCTTTTGTCCAAAGGCGCCTTGTTCGATTAATGCATGGATCCATTTAGGTAATTGATAGACTTTCTCCCAACCATCTTGTAATGAATTTTTCATCGTATCAACAACATGGGCAAAAGTATCCAAGCCAACCACATCTGCCGTACGATAGGTTGCACTCTTAGCACGTCCAAGCTTCTTACCTGTTAAACCATCGACAACTTCCAGTGGAATATTAAATTTCTCGGTGTAATAGCACGTTGCCAACATTGAGAAAACACCCAAGCGATTGGCAATAAAGTTTGGTGTATCTTTGGCACGAATAATACTTTTACCCAATTTTTGTACCAAGAAAGTTTCCAACTGATCTAACACTTCTGGTTGAGTCCCATCATGTGCAATAAGTTCAACCAAAGGCATATAACGCGGCGGATTAAAGAAATGCACACCACAAAAATGTGCATGTAAATGCGTTGGTAAACTTTCAGTCAATGATTCAATGCTTAAACCTGAGGTATTGGATGCAATAATCGCGTGTTTTGCCACGTGTGGTGCGATGTTGTGATACAGATCTTTTTTCCAGTCCATACGCTCAGCAATCGCCTCAATAATCAAATCACAGTCTTTTAACAGCTCAAGATTATCTTCATAATTCGCCGCAGTAATATAATTGATCGCTTGTGCTGAACCAAAAGGTTTGGGATTGAGCTTAGCAAGTTTTTGTAACGCACCATCAATTAGCGCATTTGGCGCACCTTCTTTTGCTTTCAAATCAAAAAGTACTACAGGGATGCGCGCATTGGCAAAGTGTGCGGCAATTTGCGCTCCCATCACACCAGCGCCAAGAATTGCAACTTTTTCAATGCCTACATGTTGGCGTTGTGATGGTTCAGACCTAGCCGCCGATTGGATATGAGCTTTGGGCTTAGGTGCTTCAGATCCAGTAAACTCATGTCCAAAAACTGCCAAATAACCACGCATTGCCTGATCTTTTGATTGACCTTTAATAGAGTCCCATGCCATCCATTTAGCACGTTCGACCATTTTTAAAACCGATGGACATTTACCTTCAACATCACCAACCGTTGCTTGCTTATAAAAGGCATATAGCTTTAGTTTTTGGTTATTATCAGGCTTAAAATCAATCGTTGCATCGCGTACTGCTTGCACTATTTCGTTAAACTTCTGTTCTAACTCGCTTAGTTGCTCCAGTTCACTCATCTAAAAGGTCTCCTTATGTTAACTTTCTTATTTCTTACCTACTGAAATTACGCACTTTTTCTATTTCAACACCCCGCCTCGCAAGCTCGTCATCCCTCTTGCAAAGAGGGGAATAAAAACCATCGTTGCCTAATTCCCCTCTTTGCAAGAGGGATGGCAGCCTCAGGCTGACGGGGTGTTTATGAAATCACAGTTTATCTAAAATGCGTTACTCCATTTATATACTCTCAGCTGCTGCCTTTAATTTTTCAGATTTATCGGACATTTTATGCATTGCTTCATAGGCTTCACGCCACTCTGGATGCGCATTTTTAGGCCCCAAGGCATAAGGTGAAAACTCATCCGTTTGAATCACGTCATTAACACGCTTCATCACATCTTTAAGTAAAGTCACCTCATCATCACTAATGACATTATGCTGACGCGCCTTATCAATCGAATTACTCCAACTGGCTTTTGGTATTGTGCCGGCTTTAATCGCCTCTTTGATTTTCTTTTGCACAGGAATTGCAGCAAGTACCGCTTGGTAAGCAAGCTCAACACGCCCTACCGGATCCTTGTCATCCTCAGGCACATAACACATTGATTTCATGCGTTGACGTGTTTTCTCGTCTTTCAATAAGGCTTGCGCCAGTTTATGATCCAAACGATCATCCGGCTTTTTAAATGGCTTACCATAAGGAAAAGCCATGAAACGTAACGTGCCTGCCAACGCCTTATTCGGGAAATTAGCAAAAATTTCATATAACGCATTTTGCGCTTCATATAAACAATGCTGCAAGCTCCAGCTAACAAAAACATCATCAGCGACGACCTCGCCATTATCTTTATAATATTTCAATACCGCACACGCCATATATAGATAACTCATCACATCACCCAAACGTGCTGATAAACGTTCTTTGCGTTTAAGCGCACCACCTAAAGTCACCAGTGCGATATCATTGACACAGGCATATACCGTACTTAAACGGGTAATGCGCTTGTAATATTTATTAAACTTAGATGAATAACCTTTTGCTGTTGCACCACAAGTAATGCCATACCAGAAGGTGCGCGCTGTATTTTTAATCATATAACTTATGTGCTTTTTCATCAATTTCGAGAATTGTTCAAAGCCTTTTTTCTCATCTTTATTCATTAAACTTTCAGACTCATCACGCACATATGGATGACAACGCATCGCACCCTGCCCAAAGATCATCAAGTTACGCGTCATGATATTAGCACCCTCAACCGTGATGCCCACTGGAGTTGCTTGATAGCCTCGTGCTAAATAATTATTTGGTCCCATAATCACAGCACGTCCTGCGTGAATATCCATCGCATGATTGAGGACATTTCGACCCATTTCAGTCAAGTGATATTTAGAAATGGCTGATGCTACTGAGGGCTTAATGCCCGCATCAACCGCTGCCACAGTAAACTGTCTTGTAGCATTGGCAAGATAGGCAAGACCACCCATTTGAGCAATCTTCTCTTCAACACCTTCAAAGTAAGCAATTGGTGATTTAAATTGCTCTCTGACCATACTATAGGCTGAGGTCATCACACTTGATAATAACGTATTAGCCGTGCCACACGCTGGTAATGATATCGCCCGCCCAATTGATAAGCATTCAACCAACATACGCCAACCTTCACCTGCCATTTTTTGCCCACCAATAATCCAATCTATTGGGATAAATAAATCTTTGCCACGAATGGTGCCATTCATAAAAGCTTGTGATAGCGGATAAGCACGATTACCAATTTCAAGTCCTGGGTGATCATGCGGCAATAGCGCACAGGTAATGCCCTCTTTACCCGTGTCTCCTAATAATTGATCAGGGTCATGTAACTGAAATGCCAAACCAACTAAGGTCGCAATCGGTGCTAAGGTAATATAACGCTTGTTGATATTCTCTAATCGAATACCCAAGACCTCACGACCATTATACTCACCTTTACAAACAATACCTTTATCTGGTAGTGAGGTAGCATCTGAACCAGCCGTGGGACCGGTTAATGCAAAACAAGGAATATCAATACCTGCTGCCAATTTTGGCAAGAACATATCTTTTTGTTCATCCGTGCCATAGTGATGCAATAACTCACCAGGACCCAATGAGTTAGGCACCATCACCGTCACTGCCGCTGAAACACTTTTGGTGGCAATCTTCATCACAATCTCAGAATGAGCGGCAGCTGAGAATCCTTTACCGCCATATTCCTTACGAATGACCAATCCAAAAAAACCTTTTTCACGAATAAAATCCCATACAGCAACCGGTAGATCACGATCGACATGTGTCACCTGCCAATCATCAATCATTGAGCAAAGCGTAGTGGTTTCATTATCTAAAAATGCCTGCTCTTCGTCATTTAATTGAAACTTCTGCAAACGATGCAACTCATCAAAGTCTGGCAACCCTTGGAAGACTTGCTTTTCATACCAACAGTCCCCGGCATCTAATGCAACTTGCTCAGTGACCGAAATAGGTGGCATTGATTTCTTACTTGATTTATAGATTTTCTTGATCATGCGCATTTCCTTAATCTTACTTAACTTACTGAATCCAGCACTCCAAAGGGCAACTCTAACTACTCTTTGCCGCAAAAATCCTCAATGAGGATATTTTTCTAATGCTGCAAAGCATTCCTTAACCCAGTTAGTCCTTTTTCATTTATGTAGCAATATAACAGCGATTTTGTAAAAAATTAAGCAACAGCAACCAAAATATTCCCTAAATCATGCAAATAATATTGCAAAGCAACATAATTAATGCAATTCGCAGTGAATTTATTTACAACATGCAAGATAGACGTCTAGAATGTGGTTAAGCTTATTTTTGGTATATTTACTTATTTAGCTTTTTTGACTTTTGATAAAAACGGAGAGAAGACACTATGTCAGAAAAACCATGGATTAAACACTACCCAAATGACGTCCCTAGCGAAATTCCAGTTTCAACTGAAACATTAACCTCAATGCTAAAGCAAGCGGCATTAAAATTTCCAAATAACGTGGCACTTTCCTGCCATGACCATGATATCACCTATCAACAAGTTGATCATTACAGCAATAAAGTCGCGGCATTCCTGCATTATGAGCTCGGTTTTAAGCAAGGTGATAAAATCGCAATCATGCTTCCAAACCTATTACAATTTCCAATTGTACTTATCAGCATTCTAAAAATAGGCGCAAGCTTTGTTAACATCAATCCACTGTATACCGCACATGAAATCAAAGAAATTATGGAGGACTCAGGCGCTACTGGTATTTTTGTATTAAGCACATTTGCCCACTTAGTGCAAGAAGCTAAGAAAGATTTACCGCAGGTTAGACACATGATTGCAACAGATCTTGTCGACTTATACGATTTCCCTAAAAAACAAATTATTCATTTCGTTGCAACCTATCTTAAGGGCATGAAAAGCAAACACGATCAATCTCAGTTTCATAAATTAAGCACAGCTCTTCACTACCACCGTAGCTTTGATGAAGCAAGTGTGAAAATTTCATGTGATGATATGGCATGTTTACAATACTCCAGCGGCACAACAGGCAAACCTAAGGGCACGATACTATTACATCGCAATATCGCTGCCAATATTACTCAGGTCTGGAGTTGGATTGGCACGGATGTGGATCTTGATAAACAAATTATCATTGGCGCATTACCGCTTTATCATATTTTTGCATTAACGGCTAACTTCTTTACCTTTTACCTTGCAGGCTCCAAACAAGTACTTATCCCTAATCCACGTGATATTAAGTCATTAGTTAAAACCATGCAAAAAACGCCATTTACTATTTTTAACAGCATCAATACTTTATATGCTGCCCTTTTACACAATGACACATTCCGACAATCAACTTTCCCACATTTCAAATATACATTAAGTGGCGGCATGTCAACGGTTAAACGCATTGCGGATGATTGGAAAGCAGTAACAGGGGTGACGATCCACGAGGCATATGGTCTATCTGAGATGTCACCTGCAGTTACCATTAATCGCTTTGATGATGATGTATTTAATGGCACCGTAGGTTATCCTCTACCTAGCACGGATGTCTCGATTCGTGACGATGGAGGCAATGATCTACCTGCCAATGAAAATGGTGAAATCTGGGTCAAAGGCCCGCAACAATCTCCAGGCTTTTGGCACTTAGACAAAGTGACCAAAGAGCACTTTACTGGTGATGGCTGGCTTAAAACAGGGGACATTGGATTTCTGGATGATATGGGACGTTTAACGATTTCAGGACGCTCAAAAAACATGCTCATCGTTTCTGGCTTTAACGTCTTCCCAAAAGAAATTGAAAATACCATTTTGCAAATCCCCGCAGTCAAAGATGTTGCTGTTGTTGGCGCACCATCGCACTCAAGTGGTGAGAAACCGTTTGCTTTTGTGGTGCTTGAGGATAACCAATCAGTTACTGCCAAAGAAATTACCGAGTTCTGTTATACGCGTCTCGCGCATTACAAAACACCAAAAGACATTATGTTCTTGGATGAGCTACCTAAGAATCCCGTAGGTAAAGTCTTAAAACAAGAGCTTAAAGAGAAATATATTTTAAATCCTAAAGAGCATCATTGATCGCCTAAGACATTGGCGTATCCTCTGTTCTAAATACGATACGCCAGCGTTGTCATAACTTTAGACTGGGCTTTCATAATCAACTTCGCCCATAGTGGAAACTCAACGCCTCCGGCAAGGGCTGCCTCATCGGCATGTGCTTGTTCATCTTTGTACATTTGCATCAAAATCACACGTGATTTCTCATCCTGAGCGGGTAATTCATTTAAATGTGCTTCTAAATGGCGCATCACCTGTTTTTCAGTTTCAATCACAAAACCATAGCTTACTTTATCACTAATAAGTCCGGCGACAGCACCGATAGAAAAGGAGCCAACATACCATAAGGGATTAAGTAAACTCTTTTTCGCATCCAAATCATTTAAGCGCGTTTCGCACCACGACAAATGATTATATTCTTCCTCTGCCGCATGATGTAAGTGCATACGTGTTTCATGCTCTTTCGCGACAAATGCCTGACCTCGGTAGAGCGCTTGCGCACAGATCTCACCAGTGTGATCAACACGCATGAGTCCTGCCACATGTTTTGACTCGGTCGCGTCAATCTCTGGTTCATTCATATCAAGTGCAGGTGTTGCTGACATTGGATTTGTTGCGGGCAAAACAACAGATTTCACAAAGTGTTGAAGCTCTCCTAAACATTGGTCTAAAAATGAATGACGACGCATTGACATAGTTACTCTTTGATTTATTGCAAAATTGATGCCATGCATATTAACACGTCATAACTTATCTATTAAAGTCTAACGGCATATTTTCAATCATTTTAGCTAAATCATTTCTTTAACCAATTCAACAAAGGTTTTAATCTTTGGCTGAACATACTGCTGCTTTTGATAGTACATATTGATATTGACCTGAGGTGACGTAAAATCCGGCATTTTAACCTCAACTAAAGCACCACTTTTTAACTCATCGACGAGCATATAACGATGCGCTTGGATAATACCTAATCCATCTATGGCAAAACGTTTCATGCAGCTAATACTATTAACACTTAAGCGCGACTGGCACTGCGCATTTAATTGTGAATCACACAATATGATCGCATCACGCCCACTGTGGGCTATAAAGTCATGTGATCCTAATTGCGCGATGTTTTTAGGTAACCCTTTACGCTCTAAATATTCAGATGAGGCGCACAAAACATAGTCTGTACTATTTAAACGATAAGCAACCACATCATCCGGTGGCGTCCAGTTAACTCCAAACACAATATCGATGTTTTCCTGATATAGCTCGGGCATACGTTCCTCAACAATCAGTTTAACCTCCATACTTGGGTACAACTGTAAATAGCGTTTGATAATGGGTGCTAGACTTTCCTCAACGAAATAATAGTTACTACTAATGCACAGCACCCCTTCTGGATGCTCATCAAAGCTATTAATCAGCTGTCCAATGCCAAACCATTCACTTTCCAAGCGTTGACATTGCATCAATAGTTTATGTCCTTCGCGCGTGAGCTCAACCTTGCGTGTTGTGCGTATTAGTAAATCGGCCTTTGCCAATGACTCTAACTGTTTAATATTCTGACTAATTGCAGATTTTGTAATCCCCAAAGCATCAGCCGCCTTAGTAAAACTCATATGTTTAGCGACTGCCAAAAATGACGCTAACTGTACTAATGAAAAATCGCCTTGAAACATCTAGTTACCTATAAGTTCATTTATCTATCTAAAATTAAATCTATCGCTTGTAAACACCTAACAATAGTTTATTGGTAATAATGGATATTCGGGTCAAGCCCGAATATGACGTCTCACTGTCATTCTCGGACTTGATCCGAGAATCCAAAAAAAACTAATAATATTCACATAGTAATGAATCAAGAATAAGTTGAGCTCACCCCTCACCCGTGTAGTTTAAGCTACACGACCTCTCCCTCAAGGGGAGAAGTACTAGCGGATGCAACTTATGCTTGATTCATCACATGGCTACTTAAAATAGAGGTTAACGTCTTAAACTCGAGAACTCTAATGACTGCCAATAATCTAAATACCTTGCAAATAGCGCATGATAATCCTCGGTAATATTAACACCCAAGCGCTTTAAAGCACTCATCGTTTTGCTATTTTCTGTGGTAATAAAAGGGATTGTTTCCTCATTATCATAGTAGTCGACCAATGGAAAAAGCGGATTGCTTTTGGCAATTTCTCTCAGCTTACTGCGCCATTGATCTAGGGCGATAACATCAACCGGATGACCCAAATCATTAATAACCTTAAAGATATCCGCATGGGTTATTTGTACGTTATTAACAATATTCCAACCATTGGCTTGTGCATACGGCAGTTGTGATAAAGCGATTATACTTTGCGCCACTTGATCCACCGGAATCATCTCATGTTGCGAGTGTAGATCAGGCGCAACCCCCATCTCAATACAGCCTAGAATAAAGCGTGTTAAGTTATTTTTTTCATAATTACTTTTTGCGGTAGTTGATTGCCCTGTAATTTGCCCTAAGCGATAAATATCAACCGCGACACCTTGCTCTTGCGCTTTCCATAACAACCATTCCGCAGCCCATTTAGTGACGGTATAGCCAAAACTTATATCAGGGTGAATGGGCGCAATTGGTGGCATGCCTTCACGCGCAATGGTTGAAACGCAATTAACTGCTGCATATTTTGTTGAGATAAAGTGAATGCGCTTTGGCTTAGTATGGCAAGCTAACTTAATAATCTCAGCCGTTCTGCCAACATTGGTTGGTGCCATACGCTTATAGCTTTGTAAATGGTGAACATAAGCACCATTGTGATAAATCGCATCAAGATTCTTACTTAGTGACGCCCAATCATTATCACTTAAGCCAAGCTTGGTTTCAGCGAGATTGACGATAACAATCTTAAGCCGTGGATGATCGATATGCGCATCAAATCCATAGCGCTTAAGATTAGCATCAAGCTTTGCTTTAGCATCTAAGTATGAATCACCACGAATCGCACAATGAATCACTGCCTTGGTATGCCTCATCAACTCATCAATCAGGTGCACACCAAGATAACCATTGGCACCGGTAACAAGGACTTGAGCATATTCTTTTGGCAACATTTGTGTGTTTATACTCATAGGAGGAATATAGCGCTCGATATCACTTAATGCCATTAACAGGTTACTGTTTAGTCTTATTTCAGCGGACATTGAAACTCCATGTCAATCAGATATAAAAAACCATATTGTAGAAGTAAACATGCGCTGTTGCCAGTGGTATGTGCCTCATACGTTTATATTGACTAACGTTTACTTAGTGATAAAAATAAGTTGCGACATCTATTACCTCTCCCCTCGCGGGATTGCTCGTGCAGCCTAAGCTGCACGGGTGAGGGGGTAACCAAGAGTCAGCTTATTTTGATTAGTTGCTCTAATTAGCCTTAGCACTTTGCAACCTGCTTTGTTAAAATCAAGCGCAATATAATCATTTTTAAATATCATACTCAATATGCAACAATTCTTTATTCAAGGGGAGTCAGGCGTTATTGAAACAGTCGTTGACACACCTAAAGAGAATCTACACCCTACAATAACTGTAGTCATTTGCCACCCACACCCTTTATTTCAAGGCACGATGAATAACAAAGTCATCACCACCATTGCCAAAGCATTTAATAACCTTGGCATTGAGGCTGTACGTTTTAACTACCGTGGCGTTGGACAAAGTCAAGGCGAGTATGCTGAAGGCATCGGCGAGCTTAAAGATACATTATCTGTGATTAATAGTGTACTTGAGAGAAAGCCCAATCAACAAATCATCCTTGCTGGCTTTTCTTTTGGCGGCTCTGTTGCTTATAAAGCAGCAGCGCATTATGAGAATAGTATCAAATCCTTACTAACCATCGCACCTGCGGTTGTTAACTTCCCACTGGAGCATCAGCCTGAGCCTAAAATGCCGTGGTGTCTTATCCAAGGCATTGATGATGAAGTGGTAAGTTATACGGCAGTCAGTGAGTTTTTCACCCAAAACACCACCGTGGACGCGACATTTATTCGATTAAATCACGTTGGACATTTCTTTCATGGGCAACTGGTTAAATTGAGAAAACATCTTGAACAACATTATCAAAGTGAGATCAAATCATGGTAACAACAGACGATATTACACGCGTAAAAAATTATCTCTTGGCATTACAAGATGATATTTGCGCCAAACTAGAAAAAATTGCTGGCAAGCGTTTTCAGGAAGATAATTGGCAATATCAAAATGGTCAAGGTGGTGGACGTACACGCGTATTAGAAAATGGCAATGTCATTGAAAAAGGCGGGGTAAATTTCTCACATATTGAAGGGAATGAACTACCCAAAGCCATTTTAGCAATGAAGCCTGAGTTGACAGGATTTTCCTTTCAAGCAATGGGTGTGTCATTAGTTATTCATCCACAAAATCCTTACGCGCCGACCTCACACATGAATGTACGTTTTTTTATTGCTGAAAAAGAAGGTCAAACACCCTTTTGGTGGTTTGGTGGTGGATTTGACTTAACCCCTTTTTACGGCTTTGAAGAAGACTGCATCCACTGGCACACCATGGCATATAATGCCTGTAAATATTTTGGTGATGACACCTATGCCAAGTACAAAAAACAATGTGATGAGTATTTTTATTTGCCACATAGACAGGAATGCCGCGGCATTGGCGGATTATTCTTTGATTACTTGAATGATTGGGATTTTGAAAAGTGCTTCTTATTCACCCAATCGGTCGGGGATCACTATATCAAAGCCTATGCACCAATTCTAGATAAGCGCAAAGATACTGTCTATGGTGAGCATGAACGCGATTTTCAGCTTTATCGTCGTGGGCGCTATGTTGAGTTTAATCTTGTGATTGATCGCGGCACACATTTTGGTCTGCAATCCTCAGGACGCACTGAATCCATTTTGATGTCTTTGCCTCCTTTAGTTAAATGGGTTTATAACTATCACCCGCAACCAAGTTCCCAAGAGGAAACGCTCTATACCGATTTTCTACCGGTTCGCGATTGGCTAGCCAGTAAATGACACATTGCAGCATAGTGAAGTATTCATAGTCAAACATCAAAACCACCTAATCAATAGCTTTTTTATACCATTATAAAAATTGGTTGCACATTAACCAAAGATTCACTTGCATTTTCAAAAACTTTTTGCTGTAATACTGCCAGCGGTTAAAACGCGATCAGTTCTTTTTGCGTTTTAATCCGAGAGCCCACTTGATTGCATAGCAAACAAATTAAAGAAACAATTGAATAAAGATAAATTTAACCCATCCATCAACATGCGAATCGAGTGATTTTGTTAAACACAAGGAGTTAACCATGTTAGATCTTGATATTGAACTAACTCAACATACAAAAACCGCCTTTCAACAGCCAATGACTGAGCAAAGTGGTGCGCTGATGCGCAACGTCTATGTTCTCAATGATGATTTTACGCCCATGGAATTTGTTCTTGAACTAATGCAAAGTATTTTTAAACTCCATGCTCAAAAGGCTGAGAAGGTCACAATGGAAGCCCACTACAAAGGTAAAGCACTTTGTGGCAAATACGCTAAGGACTTAGCTGAAACAATGGCTTGCAAGGCAATGGAAATTGCACAAAAAGCTGGGCATCCACTGATGCTTATCACGAGTAAAGCATAACGCGTTTATTCGTCCTGACTAAATTTTTTCTTAAAAAAAACTCGATTTAGTAGTTTCGAGTTTTTTTGTGCCTGCAATTCGTCTATTATAAAACGTAAGGATTATAAAACTATCGCAGGTGTCGTATGCTAAGTAAGGAACTAGAACAAACATTAAATCAAGCATTTCAGCATGCAAGAGACCTAAAGCATGAATATTTAACTGTTGAGCACTTATTAAGTGCGTTGGTCGATAATGCTGATGCCAAGAAAGTATTAAAAGCCTGTGGAGCTAATCTTCCCGAGCTTAAAAATGTTTTAAACACATTTATCGATCAATCTACACCAAAAATCACCGAAGACGGTAAAGATACTCAGCCAACGCTTGGCTTTCAGCGTGTTTTGCAGCGCGCGGTATTTCACGTACAGTCTTCAGGGCGCGGTGAAGTGCAAGGCTCGAATGTATTGGTCGCTATTTTCAGTGAACAAGATAGTCAGGCAGTAAGCTTTCTTAAGCAGCAAAATGTTACGCGCTTAGATGTGGTAAATTATCTTTCACATGGTGTTTCAAACAATAACAACACCAGCCAAAGCACTCAGCAAACCATTTCTAATGCGCCAACTGAAGAACAAAAAGAAAAAACGCCACTTGAGTTATACGCGGTTAATCTTAACCAGCGTGCTAAAGATGGAAAAATTGATCGTTTAATTGGGCGCGATTATGAAATCGAACGCGTCACTCAGGTATTATGCCGTCGTCGTAAAAATAACCCTCTACTTGTTGGTGAAGCAGGCGTTGGTAAAACAGCTATTGCCGAAGGCTTAGCTAAAAAAATCGTTGATAAACAAGTGCCTGATGTATTAGCAAATGGCGTTATCTACTCCCTTGATATGGGTACATTACTTGCTGGCACTAAATATCGTGGTGATTTTGAGAAACGCTTCAAAGAAGTGTTAAAGCAGCTTCAAGAAGAGGAAGGTGCTATTTTATTTATCGATGAAATCCACACAATTGTCGGTGCAGGTGCTGCATCCGGAGGTGTCATGGATGCCTCAAATTTAATTAAACCCGCCCTTGCTTCCGGTGATTTAAAATGTGTAGGATCCACCACTTACCAAGAATATCGTACAATTTTTGAGAAAGATCATGCGCTAGCGCGACGCTTCCAAAAAGTTGATGTCGAGGAACCAACGATTGATCAAACATTTGAAATTTTAAAAGGCTTAAAGCCTTATTTCGAGGATCACCACAATATCAAATATACGTTACCTGCGTTACAAGCTGCAGCTGAGCTATCCGCCAAATATATCACTGAGCGCTTTTTACCTGATAAAGCAATCGATGTCATTGATGAGCTTGGTGCTTATCAACGCACAAGTGGCAATGCTAAGAAAAAGAAACTTATCAATGTCACTGATGTTGAAAATATGGTTGCACGCTTGGCTCGAATCCCTGCCAAAAAGGTTTCTGCCTCAGATAAAAGCTCGATGGCAAATCTTGGCAAAGATCTCAAAATGCTAGTCTATGGACAAGATGAAGCCATTGAAGCCATGGTTGATACGATTAAATTAGCCAGAGCCGGATTAAGAGATCCTAATAAACCTTGGGGATCATTCTTGTTTGCAGGCCCCACTGGGGTTGGTAAAACAGAAGTAACACAACAACTTGCTAACTTACTCGGTGTTGAGCTTTTGCGCTTTGATATGTCTGAGTATATGGAAAGACATACCGTATCACGCCTAATCGGTTCGCCTCCTGGTTACGTTGGCTATGAAGAAGGTGGCTTGTTAACTGAAGCAGTCACGAAACACCCTTATGCCGTTGTACTCTTAGATGAAATCGAAAAGGCGCATCCTGACATTTATAACTTGTTACTACAGGTTATGGATCACGGGACCTTAACAGATAACAATGGGCGCAAGGCTGACTTTAGAAATATTATTTTGATTATGACAACAAATGCTGGCGCTTTTGAGTCACAGAAAAATTCAATAGGTTTTGCTAAACAAGATAGCGCACCTGACAGTATGGATGCACTTAAGCGTGTCTTTACCCCTGAGTTTAGAAACCGCTTAGATGCTGTTATTCAGTTTGCTTCACTATCCAAAGAAGATGTTAAATCCGTGGTTGATAAATTCTTGGCACAACTGCAAGGACAACTTGATCAACGCGGCGTCTCTCTTGAGGTTGACGACAAAGCAAAAGACTGGTTAGCAGAGCATGGTTATGATGAGAAAATGGGCGCACGACCAATGGCGCGCTTAATCCAAGAATCCATCAAAAAACCACTCGCTGAAGAAATCCTTTTTGGCAAGCTTTCTAATGGTGGTCGTGCTGAGCTCACTGTCAAAAACGATAAGCTGGTGTTTAAATACAGTCGCTGCGAGACAGGGAGAGCGGAACGCGAGGTCGAGTAGACCCGAGTAGCCTTGCGCTGTGATCAGCAAGCGACGTGCCGTAGGCGCCAGAGCGAAGTATTCTACCCCAAAGTGTCAATACTGTTGCTTAACACATTCGCCATTGTATTGCTAAAACCCAACTTAGCAAAAGTGCACGAAATTCAAAGCCAGAAATACTATAAAATGGTTTGTCAGCGGTATATAATGCCTATACTTTTGATCTATTAATAAGACAAATGCTTATTTATCCAAACATTGACCCGGTTGCTTTATCACTTGGTCCAATAAAAGTGCACTGGTATGGCATCATGTATTTAGTTGGCTTCGCGGGCGCGTGGTTTTTATCAACCCTTCGCTGTAAGAAACCTTACAGCCCAATTACCAAAGCACAAGTCTCTGATATGATTTTTTACGCAGCACTAGGCGTCATCCTTGGTGGACGTATCGGTTATATGCTGTTTTATGATTTTAGCAACTTTATTCATGCACCTTGGATTATCTTTAAGGTCTGGGATGGCGGCATGGCGTTTCATGGCGGCTTAATCGGTGTGATCCTTGGTATTTCATTATTTTGTCGCAAATATAAATGCAATGTTTTTGATATCTTAGACTTTATTGCACCGATGGTGCCGATTGGCTTAGGTGCCGGACGCTTGGGTAACTTTATCAATGGTGAGTTATGGGGACGTGTGACCGACTCATCAATTGGCATGGTGTTTCCTAATGGTGGACCGCTGCCGCGCTACCCTTCGCAACTGCTAGAGTTTGCGCTTGAAGGAGTTGTATTATTCCTAATCTTATGGTTTATCTCCAGAAAACAACGCCCGCGCTTACTTGTTTCTGCCAACTTCTTATTATGGTACGGCTTATTTAGATTTATTGCTGAGTTTTTCCGCCAGCCAGATCCACAAATGGGTTATATGTTATTTAACTGGATGACAATGGGACAACTGCTTTCAACACCAATGATTGTCGTTGGTTTGATTATTTTGTTATATATCACTACTCAAAGAACACAAGAAAAGATAAAGGAAAATAATGCAGCAATATCTTAATTTCTTGCGCCACATCAAGGAGCATGGCGTTATCAAGACCGATCGCACGGGTACTGGCACGCAAAGCGTTTTTGGCTATCAAATGCGTTTTGATTTAAGCGAAGGTTTTCCATTAGTTACAACTAAGAAGATTCATACTAAAAGTGTTATTCACGAATTACTATGGTTCTTAAAGGGCGACACCAACAATAATTATCTTGCCGAAAATGGGGTGCGCATCTGGAATGACTGGGCACTTGAAGATGGCGATCTTGGCCCTATTTATGGCAAACAGTGGCGCAGTTGGCAAACACCTGACGGTGAAGTGATTGATCAAATCGAAGAAGCCGTCAACTTGATTAAAACACGCCCTGATTCAAGACGAATTATCGTTAATAGCTGGAATCCCAGTGTATTACCCGATGAGTCGATCTCACCACAAGATAATGTCAGAATGGGCAAAGCGGCATTACCTCCTTGTCACACGCTTTTTCAGTTTTATGTTGCTGATGGCAAGTTATCGTGCATGCTCACTCAACGCTCAGCCGATGCCTTTTTAGGTGTGCCTTTTAATATCGCCTCTTATGCACTGTTAACGCATATAGTCGCCAAAGAGTGTGATCTTGAGGTCGGTGATTTTATCTGGTCAGGAGGTGATTGTCATATTTATAGCAATCATCACGAACAGATCAATGAGCAGCTAACACGCATACCACTGCCATTGCCAACGTTACAGATCAAACGTAAGGCACCAACAGTTTTTGATTATCAATTCGATGACTTTGAAATCGTTAATTATCAATATCACCCAGCCATTAAAGCACAGGTAGCCGTCTAATGAATGAACAAACCACTTCTCTTGATCGCAGTGCAATTAAAGTTTTATTACTTGAGGGTGTGCATGACCAAGCGCATAACGCCTTTGTCCAAGCAGGTTATAGCAATATCACGTCACTGACGCATGCCTTGGATGATGATGCCCTTATTGAGGCTTTACAAAGTGTTAAAATCGTTGGCGTGCGTTCACGTACTCAACTTACTGAAGCTGTCCTTAAAGCTTGTCCACATTTGATTGCTATTGGTTGCTTTTGCATTGGTACCAATCAGGTGAATTTAACAACGGCACAAAGTCTTGGTATCCCCGTTTTTAATGCGCCTTTCTCCAATACGCGTAGCGTGGCTGAGCTTGTCATTGGTCAGATGATCTTGCTTTATCGCAATGTTATTGACAAAAACATGCAGATGCATCGCCAAAACTGGATTAAATCAGCCAGTGGTGCACATGAGGTGCGTGGCAAAACACTAGGCATTATTGGCTATGGTCATATTGGCTCACAAGTTAGCGTCCTTGCTGAAAACTTAGGCTTAAAGGTCATTTTCCATGATATTGAGAATAAACTGCCATTAGGTAATGCCACAGCATCAGTTAATCTGGCAACCCTGCTTGATGAAGCTGATATTGTGACGCTACACGTACCAGATACCCCAGCCACTAAAAACATGATTACTGCCAAAGAGCTAAAGCTTATGAAAAAAGGCAGTGTATTGATCAATGCTTCACGAGGTAGCGTGGTTGATATTCATGCCTTGGCACAGGCAATTAAAATCAAACACCTAAAAGGTGCAGCAATTGATGTGTTTCCCAAAGAGCCATCAAGTAATGGTGAAATCTTTGAAAGTGAGCTTATCGGACTTGATAATGTATTCTTAACACCACACATTGGTGGTAGCACACTGGAAGCACAACAGAATATTGCCGTTGAAGTTGCAGATAAACTCATAAAATACAGTGACAATGGCTCAACCATTTCAGCGGTAAACTTCCCTGAACTATCTCTGCCAACTCAGGATAATGTTCATAGAATCTTGCATATCCATGAGAATAAACCAGGGATGATGCGCGCGATTAACCGTGTTTTCTTTGATCATAACATCAACGTCGAGGGTCAATTTTTGCGCACGCTTGCCAATATTGGTTATGTTGTCATTGATATTAACAGTAGCGAAGAAACTTCACGCGCCTTGCTGCAAAAACTCAAAGCCATCGATGGCACAATTCGTTCGCGCGTTTTATTCTAAAATCGATGCATCAAGCACTCGCTCTCATTAATGATGTTGTAACGCAACATCATATTCAACATCTTTATGTTGCTTATAGTGGTGGCGTTGACTCAACTGCCTTGTTGCATTTGGTGACACAACTAAAGAGTAATATCAATATTCATGCGATCCATATTCATCATGGCTTAAGTAAAAACGCTGATCACTGGCTTAATGTGTGTCAAAAGCAAGCAGCTCAATTAAATATCCAATTTACTGCCCACCGACTTTCCCCACCCACCAAACGTAATAACATTGAACACTGGGCACGCACTGAACGCTATGCATTTTTTGAATCTGTGATGCAACAAACACCCAATAGTTTATTACTTACCGCCCATCATATCGAGGATCAAGCAGAGACTTTCTTACTGCAAGCATTGCGCGGTAATGGTGTAAAAGGGCTTGCAGCAATTGCCAAAGAAAAACCTTTTGCCAATGGTTTGCTTCTTCGCCCCTTTTTAGATCTTAACAAAAGCGAACTTATCGCATATTGTCAACACCATCAACTGACATGGATTGAAGATGAAAGCAATCAGTCCACTGACTTCAGGCGCAACGCCCTTCGTCACAATATCATGCCAAAATTACGTGAGATTCTGCCGCAAGCCGATGCCACATTAGCCCGTAGTGCTGAATTATGCGCTGAAGCTGATCGTTTAATACATGAGCTATTAGCCCCACATTTAGCAAAGATCACAACGGATAATCATCTTGATTTAATACAATTTAAAGTATATTCATCGCTACAACAAAAGCAGCTATTAAAGATATGGCTAACCAAACACAGCCTTTACCCATCGCAAGCGCAGTTATTACAAATCCATGCTGGCGCCCAGAGTATGCAAAGCAATTGGCACTATACGTTAACTGAAAGTCATTTATCTATTGTTAAAGGTTATTTGCTTATTGAAACCAATATAGCACCAACATTAGTAACTGCTACTGACATAGATATATTGCATTGGCTTAATGCACAACAGCAAACAACATTTACAGTTAATGATTTAATTATTCGCCCGCGTCAAGCAGGAGACCGTTGCCGCCCTCTTTATCGCCATAAAAGTCAAAGCTTAAAAGTGATTTTCCAAGAGCAAGGTATTTCTGCCCTAGATCGAACTAACGCACAAATTATCACCTTAACAACAAGACCTGATCACATTATTGCGGTGTATCCTTTTTTTGTATGTCATTGATATATCCACATCAACTCAAAAAACTTCTTTTACCTCAATCTTGTTACCTTTTTTCACCTCCAATAAAAGCCTTTATCTTGCCTGACTAAAGTTTTAAAATGCTCACAAAATGCAAAATGAGTTTAGGAGCGTTTTGATGCCAACAGTGCAACAAAAGGGAGATATTGCCGTTATTGGTCTTGCGGTAATGGGGCAAAATCTAATTTTAAATATGAATGATCATGGCTTTCATGTTGTTGCTTACAACCGTACCACGAGCAAAGTCGATGAATTTTTAAATGGCAATGCAAAAGGCACAAACATCATTGGTGCCTACTCGATTGAAGATATGCTTTCCAAGTTAAAAAGTCCACGCAAAATCATGCTAATGGTCAAAGCTGGTGACGTTGTTGATCAGTTTATCGATGCTTTAGTACCACATTTAGATAAAGGGGATATTATCATCGATGGTGGTAACTCCAATTTCACCGATAGTGAGCGTCGCACGCATGCGCTTAAAGCGAAAGGCATATACTTTATTGGCACTGGTGTTTCAGGTGGTGAGGAAGGCGCGCGCTTCGGACCGTCGATGATGCCTGGCGGTATGCCCGAGGCATGGGGTGCAGTCAAACCTATTTTCCAAGCGATTGCTGCTAAAACACCCTTAGGTGAAGCATGCTGCGAGTGGGTTGGCAACGGTGGCGCTGGGCACTTTGTCAAAATGGTTCATAATGGTATCGAATATGGTGATATGCAGCTTATTTGTGAAGCGTATCAATTTATGAAAGATCTGTTAGGTTTAGACAATGAGCAATTAAGTGAAATCTTTGAGCGATGGAATAAAACTGAATTAGATAGTTATTTAATTGAAATCACTGCCAACATTCTGAAATTCAATGATGCTGAAGGCTATGTTATTGATCGCATATTAGATACCGCCGGTCAAAAAGGCACAGGTAAATGGACAGGGATTAATGCACTTGATTTAGGTATTCCACTAACATTGATTGCTGAGAGCGTGTTCGCACGCTGCATCTCTGCACAAAAAGATATCCGTGTTGAAGCTGAAGCAATTTATGGCAAGAAATCATATGAAAAACTTACCGTTTCTGATGAGTTATTGCATGACTTACAACAGTCGCTTTTATTTGCCAAAATCATCTCTTATGCACAAGGCTATATGCTCATGCAAGAAGCCTCTAAGCATTATCAATGGGATTTGAATTATGGTGATATCGCACTGATGTGGCGCGAAGGTTGCATTATCCGCAGCATATTTTTAGATAAGATCAAAGCCGCATTTAACAATAATGCCCAACTGCAAAATTTGCTGTTTGATGATTATTTTAAAGAGATTATTAGTAAAGCACTACCAAGTGTTCGACGCATTGTTGCCAAGGGCATTGAAGCTGGTGTTGCTATGCCTGCATTGACTTCAAGCTTAAGCTTCTTTGATGGCTTCAGCACTGGACGCTTACCGGCAAATCTATTGCAAGCACAACGCGACTACTTCGGTGCGCACACCTATGAGCGTTTGGATAAAGCGCGCGGTGAATTTTTCCACACCGATTGGATTGGTTCAAATAGTAACGTATCCTCCACGGGTTACAGTATCTAATAACAAGGATTTAAGCTTATGAAAAAAATACTATCATCTCTCACACTAGCTAGCATGATTGCTGCAAGCTCAGCTTATGCTGGACTTTATGTCGGTGCCCAAGGCGGTATTAGTCACTCATCAAGTGAGTTAAATGCCGATAACAATGTCACCACAGGTTTTCTTGTTGGTTATCAGTTTTCTGTTTTCCCGCTATTAAAACTTGGCGTTGAAACAGAGCTAAACTACCTCAACAGCACGGTTAAGCTTAATAATCAAACTGGTGATTTAATGACGATTCCGTTTTATGCGACGGCGAATCTCAGTCTACCACTGGGTTTAAATCTTACTGCCAAAGCAGGTTATGCTTATAACCGCATCTCAGGCGTTGATGAAAATGTATTTCCTAATACATTATGGCGCCCAGCTGTTGCCATTGGCATGGGCTATCAGATTTTAGGCTTTAATATCTTTTTCCAAAGTAGTCGTTACTTTTTATATAACCGCGGTGAGCAACCTTTTGCTGATGCGTATACCTTTGGTGTTAGTTACGAGTTCTAATCTGCTGATAGCAACTTGCAAATCGCTTTGTATCTATGCGACACTGCAACCTTTGAATTTGTAATCTAAAATCACGAGGGATATTATGCAAATTAATGCACTGACACAAAGCCCATTACAGACTGAAATCGTATTTGTTTTTGATAACGACAACAGCACAATCACCACCATTCAAAATGCACTGACGCAAGGACTTTTTAAAGCCAAAGTCGCAAATACCTATTTTGGCGTAGATAATGGCAAAAACTATCTTGCCGTTGGCTTAGGTGAGAAGGACAAATTAAACACCAACGCGCTAAGAAAAGCTGTTGGCGCTCTATATAAGCAATTAAAATCATTAAACATTGATCGTTTTGCGGTAGATACTAAATCGATTGGTGATAATCATATCCGTACATTTGTCGAAGCACTCATCAATGCTGCTTATGTCTTTGATCAATTAAAATCTGAGAAAGAAACCTTCAAACTAGCACAAGTTGATATTGTTACCCAATCAGCTAGCGAGGTAGCTAATGAGATTCACGTTGCACAAGCCGTAGCGCACGGGCAAAACTATGCCAAGGATCTAAAAAACTTCCCAGCAAATATCTGCACCACTGATTATTTATTAAATGAAGCCAAAAAGTTAATGGATGGCAGCACGCACGGGTCGTTACATTATATTGGCGAAGATGAAATGCATAAACTTGGTATGGGTTGCATCACGGCTGTAGGACGCGGTTCTAGCATGCCAAGCTATATTGCTTGTATGGAATACCGTGGTGGCAACAAAGATGACAAACCAATCGTGTTAGTTGGTAAAGGTTTAGTCTATGACACAGGTGGTTTATGCTTAAAACCATGGCAAAGCATGGGTAGCATGAAGATGGATATGGGTGGTGCTGCCGCTGTCTTTGGCACAATGAAGGCCATCGTTGAGCTTAAGCTACCAATTAATATCATCGGTGCTGTTGCCTTGGTTGAAAACTCACTTGATGGTGATTCTTATCGCCCAGGCGATGTATTAACAAGCATGAAAGGCATTACGGTTGAAATCGGTAACACCGATGCCGAGGGTCGTTTAGCACTGTGTGATACGCTAACTTATATCGAGCGTTATGACCCTAAGGTTGTCATTGATGTTGCGACCTTAACAGGTGCCATGGTCATCTCTCTTGGTGGTGATATTACTGGATTATTCGGCAATAACGACGCCTTAGTAAATGACATCAAGCGTGCCGCTGAAGAAAGTCATGATCACGCATGGCATATGCCTTTGCATCAGGCTTATCATGAGCAGTTAAAAAGTGAGATTGCTGATATCCATAATATTGGTGGTCCTGCCGCAGGGAGCATTACCGCTGCGTTATTCTTGTCAAAATTCACTGAAAAATACACTTGGGCACACTTAGATATTGCAGGTTCAGCAATGAAAGGCTTTGAAAAAACCACTGCCACTGGACGTCCTGTACCAATGTTAACTCAATACATAATCAATCAAGTAAAATAAGATAATGTCCATATCACCGCTCACCTTCATTATTTAACCGTTGGCTGAGCGTAGTCGAAGCCCTTCTTAGATAAATACCCTTCGATTGCGCAGGGTACGATGGTGCTATTTATCTACCAAGAAAATCCTAAAACCATGTATTAATGGAAACATTAAAACGCTTCGACAATGCTTTGATATGCTCGAGTGTTAATTCTCTTTCACCATTTAGAATCTTAGACACCAGTGACTGTGAACCAATCTCAGGCAAATCTTTCTGAGTTAAGCCATTTGCTTTTATTAAATAAGCTAAAATATCTTTAGCCTCAGCACTATTATCTGCACCTAAATGCTTCTGTTCATAATAAGCGACTTGCTTGGCTAATGTTTTGGCAAAAGATTGGATCTCTACAGTTCTCTCGCCAGTTGGTAAGCTCATGAGTTCGCGCAATAATTGCTTTGATGCCTCATACTGTTTCTTTGTTTTGTATGCCTCTAAATATGGCATTAATAAAACCCAAGATTTACTAATATCATTTATCGTGAGCATGCTTCTTTGCCTCTTTTTTGAGTATGCTTTGCTTTTTGTTATACTCTTCATGCGTCCATATATGGCGCACATCAATCACCGCAAAATCATAATCAACAATCGTTACCATGCGATAATTATGTCCTGCTACGTCAAAAATGGTAAAAAAATGGTAAACATAATCTGCTGTTTTAAATGTTTCAGTCAGGTGCCTAAACCCACCGAAATCATTACTTTCTAAGATTTTAAGAAGCGGATCAAAACTTTTCTTTGCACGTGCATGCTTCTTACAAAATTTTATAATAAGCTCTTTGTTGATAACAATCATCGCTGACTTACTTAATAGCTATTTAATTAATTTGCTTCAGAAAACAAACTCATTAAATAGCTATCAAAGCTACGTGATACTGATTTCAGTAGTTTTTGCTTTTCTTTAATTCGTTTTGCTTTATGTGTTTTCTCATGAAACCCTGCATTATAATTAAGTTTAGCAAGGCTCTTTGCTACCGGATTTATCTTGCCTTTTTTTAGCATTTTTTACCCCTTGTTGTAAACCTTGCTTAATTATGACAAATTGTCATCAAAAACACCAGATGATTTTATGACTTTTTGTCATTTTTAAACATCACAGATCAGTGACACACCCTTCAGAGGCAGAGGCAACTGTTTTAATATATTTTTTCAAAGCACCTTGTTTGGCTTTAAGCTCAGGAGCTCGCCAATTGGCGCGACGTGCGTTAAGCTCATCATCCGTTAGATCAACATCAATGCGATTATTCACTGCATCAATCGTGATCTTATCTCCATTTTGAATCAAAGCAAGATTGCCACCTACTTGCGCTTCAGGCGCAATATGACCAACGATAAAGCCATGTGAGCCACCTGAGAAACGACCATCAGTAATAAGCGCCACATCTTGCCCAAGCCCCGCACCCATAATTAATGAGGTTGGTTTTAACATCTCTGGCATACCAGGACCTCCCTTTGGACCTTCATAGCGAATAACAATGACATCTCCCTTTTTAACACACCCTTCTTCAACGGCAGTTACTAATTCTTCTTCAGCATCAAATAAGTTGGCAACGCCTGTAAAGATCTCACCCTCTTTGCCAGTAATCTTAGCTACTGAGCCTTCAGTCGCGATATTACCAAAGAGCATTTGCAAATGCCCTGTTGCTTTTAAAGGATTAGTCAATGGGCGAATAATGTCATTATCTTTGGGTAAACTCTGCACGTCAGCTAGATTTTCAGCCAATGTTTTTCCTGTTACGGTCATGCAATCGCCATGCAATAATCCTTCTTTTAGTAACATTTGCATGACAGCCGGTGTCCCACCGATAGCATGTAAATCTGCCATAACATACTTTCCACTTGGTTTAAAGTCCGCTAATAATGGTACTTTATCACTGATACGCTGGAAATCTGCCAAGGTTAATTTCACACCCACCGAATGGGCAATAGCAATTAAATGAAGGACAGCATTGGTTGAGCCACCCATCGCGGTAATAACCACCATCGCATTTTCAAAGGCGTGTTTGCTCATGATATCGCGTGGTTTAATATCTAGTGCCAATAAATTCTCGATAACGCTACCAGCCTTATCACATTCTTGAATCTTCTTCACATCAGTTGCAGGTGTTGACGAGCTAAATGGTAAACTCATTCCCATTGCTTCAATCGCACATGCCATGGTATTTGCGGTATACATTCCCCCACAAGCGCCAGCCCCAGGACATGCTTTTTTAATCGTCTCAACGCGCTCTTCTTCACTAATACTGCCGGCTAGACACGCACCATAGCTTTGGAAAGCCGTGACGATATCGACAGGTTTACCGCGCACAACACCGGCTTGAATCGTACCACCGTAGATCACAAAGCCAGGGCGATTTAAACGCCCCAGCGCCATCATGCATCCAGGCATATTCTTATCACAACCTGGAATAGCGACTAAGCCATCATACCAGTGTGCAGACATCACCGTTTCAATAGAGTCAGCGATTAAATCCCGCGATTGTAATGAATAACTCATACCATCCGTACCCATTGAAATGCCATCACTGACACCAATGGTATTAAAGCGCATACCAACAAGATCAGCTTTGGTGACACTATGTTTTACATATTGTGCCAATTGATTTAAATGCATATTACAGGTATTACCCTCATACCAAACGCTGGCAATACCGACTTGCGCTTTTTTCATATCACCTTCATGCATTCCGGTACCATAAAGCATTGCTTGAGAAGCACCTTGGGTTTTATCTTGGGTTAACACTTGGCTATAACGATTTAATTTTTGATTGGTCATTATGATTATATTCCTTTGTTTTTATGCTGGATGCGCAATATTATACGCATCAATAAATGCTTCAACAGATGCCTGAATGATATCAGGTGAAACTGCTTTGCCAACCGAGTTCTGGCTACCTTTGATTAACTTCATTTCAACATACACTACCGCATCGGCACCTTGTCCACGAATCTGTACCTTATAATCAGTCAATTGATATTGAATCTCACTAGGGCACGCCTTGCATAAGGCTTGAATAATGGCATCAACAGGACCAACGCCTTTATTTGAGGCATAGTAAAGCTGACCATTAAGCTCAACCGTGACTTCAGCCTCAGCAATTTTATCTTGTCCTGTGGTGACCTTAAATGACACAACTTTTAAAATATCACTACGTGTAATATCGACCATTTCCATTGCATCTTGGACGATGTCTTGTAAATCCGAAATATGAATAGCGCGTCCTTTTGCTAAAAAGCGCTCAATGCAACTTTGCACCTTGGCAATCAAATCATCATTGTAATTAGCTCCAAATAAATCCTCTAATGCCTCTTTTGTTTGAGTAGGATTTGGCATGTCTCTAAACAGCACTTGATCTTTTTCAACAAACACCATCGTTTTATTATCAAAGAAATTACTGTCATAGAGTTTGTCAAAATCTTTTTCATTTGGATAAATAATCGGCGGTTGAATCGCTGATTTCAGCACCACTGACGGATCTTTTAAGCCTTCACCTGATAACACACAAACAACACGTTGCCCTGGTTTAATAAGACCTTGTTCTTTCTTCTTAAACAAATGTGCAACCGTTGCCGCTGAGGCACTTTCGACAAACAAACCTTCTTGTGTGGATAGATAGTATTGCGCTTTTAGCATATCGGGATCACTCACCGCTGACGCTTCACCTCCTGTTTGATAAATCGCATCAATCGCTTTATCACCATCAATCGGAAAGGGTACTGCAATCGCCGTGGCAATCGTATCGGCACGTTCTAATGGTTCAAGGTGTTTCGCCTTTTTATCAAACGCATTCACCAAAGAGCAAGCACCGGTTGATTGTACACCGACTAAGCGCGGTATCTTATGAATAAGTCCCAAGTCTTTATACTCAGCAAAGCCCTTGGCATAAGCCGTAATATTCGTACCACAACCCACAGGAATAATCACCTCATCCGGCACTTGAAACAATAGCTGATCAATCACTTCAAAGGCACCGGTTTTTTGTCCTTCGACACGAAAAGCATAGTCTCCCGCTAGGAAAAATTTGCGTGATTTAGCAATTTTATAGGCAAGATTCGCCGCATCGTTATAGCTACCCTTAACCTGAATGATTTTGCCACCAAATGAGATCACTTGCGCAAGCTTCGACATCGACACCCCCTCAGGCACGACGATAAAGCAGGGCATTTTAGCCGCTGCTGCATAGCATGAGCATGATGCCGCCATATTACCCGTTGAGGCTAAGATAACCCCTTTGGCACCCAACTCTTTAGCAATACTAATATCAACCGCAGAGCCACGATCTTTAAACGAACCTGTTGGGTTTTTACCCTCAACTTTGAAGTATAAATCAATCCCTAATTCCTTGCCCAGTACTTTGCTTTTGACAAGTGGTGTTGCACTTTCACGTAATGACACAAAGTTTGCAGGCTCTTGAATCGGCATTAAGGGTAAGTACTTGGAAAGACAAGGTGCGGCAGAAACAAAATAATCTAAATTAATCTTCCGTCGAATGTGCTCAATATCCATTTGCACTTCCCACGGTGAGGTCTCACCAGCAAAAACGAAATCATCAGTTGTCACCACATCTTTGGTGTTAAAATCTAGCAGTTGATACATGAACTTTTCCTTTAGGCGACTTTCAGTGATTCTTTGTTTGTAGCTTCTTCGGTAGTAATTGGCATGCTATTTGAAATCTGAATATCGATCACTTCAATCACTTTGGCAAGTTGTCTTACGACTTTTTGGATTTTTTCATCGTTAGAATGCAGCACCAAACTAAAGTGTGAAACCCCTTTATTAGCAGTTTCAAAAACATTCATCTGCTCGATATTGATTCTATGGCGTGAAAAGATCGATGAAATACGCTGTAAAACGGATAAAGCATTTTCTGTTGTCATTGAGATAAAGTAAATTTTCTGTTGCATGATCTTACCCTCCTACGGATAGTTGTGTATCACTGATTGAAGCACCTGCTGGCACCATCGGGAAAACATTTTCTTGCTGCTCAACCACCACTTCTAAAAAGAATGATTGTGGCGAATCTAACATCTCTTGAATACTGACCTCTAAATCCGCGCGATCAACGACGCGCTTACCGCGGATGCCATAGGCTTCAGCGACTTTGACAAAATCAGGAGATGAGATATTAGTATAAGCATAACGCTCTTCAAAAAAGAGTTCTTGCCACTGTCTTACCATACCAAGATAACCATTATTAAGAACGATCATCTTAAGATTAATCCCCTCTTGATTAAGTACGGCAAGCTCTTGGATATTCATCTGAAAACCACCGTCTCCTGCAATGGCAATAACTTGTTTTTGATCTTTAACACCAAGCTTAGCACCAATAGCTGCAGGTAATGCAAAGCCCATTGTTCCCAAGCCACCTGAGGTAATATGGCTGTTACTATTTTTAAACTGATAGTAGCGTGCAGCAATCATCTGATGCTGTCCAACATCACTAACGATAATCGCTTCCCCTTTCGTCTTCTCAGATAAAAGAGCAACGACTTCTGCCATTTTTAGCTCACCGCTAGTAGGTTTTGTTTCATTCTTGATAACAACATCATATTCTTTGGCATGGTGCTCAATAAACGCCTTATGCCAATCATCATGTCTGTTCTGACAAACGTACGGTAAAAGTGCCGTTAATGCTTCTTTGGCATCAGCATGAATCGCAACATTGGCTTTAACATTTTTATCAATCTCTGCCATATCAATTTCAATATGAACCACCTTAGCATGTGGCAAGTAACTTTTAAGATCCCCCGTAACCCGATCATCAAAGCGCATACCCACCGCGACAACGACATCGGCATCATTGCATAAGATATTAGCCGCATAATTGCCATGCATGCCTAACATGCCTTTATATAACGGATGCTCCACAGGGAAAGAGGATAAACCCAATAAGGTACTAACTACCGGCATATCTGCTTTTTCTGCAACCTTGATAAATGCTTCTTCAGCGCCAGAGATCATGACACCATGTCCTGCAATCATAATCGGTTTTTTTGCCAAATTAATCAGCTGTGACGCCTTGTGTACACTATCCATATTAATCATTGGCTTTTTAAGCCATTTCGGTTTAGCGGTGTCTTGCTTTGCTGTTTGATGCGCACTGGTATATTCCATCATTCCCACTTGTGCATCTTTGGTGATATCGATGAGTACGGGTCCTGGGCGACCATTTTGAGCAATTTCAAACGCTTTTTTGAAAATAGCAGGGATTTCATTTGGGTCGGTGATTTGATAATTCCATTTAGTCGCAGTAATGGTCATGCCGATAATATCTGCTTCTTGAAAAGCGTCAGATCCCAATAAGCTACTAAATACTTGTCCTGTAATACAAACTACTGGAATAGAGTCAATAAGGGCATCAGCTATACCGGTGATAAGGTTTGTCGCACCAGGTCCTGAGGTGGCAATAGCAACACCAACACCACTGGTTGCACGCGCAAAACCAACCGCACCATGAATAGCAGCCTGCTCATGACGCACCAATACATGGTGAAGTGTATCTTTGGCATCATACAAGGCATCATAGGTTGGCATAATCGCCCCCCCTGGATAGCCGAAAACAGTACGAGTACCTTCCTCTATTAGTGCTTTAACAATTGCTTGTGCGCCGGTTATTTGCATACCTACTCCCTAC
>JAQCCA010000170.1 GCA_027621155.1 Pseudomonadota bacterium
TTGGTGTTTCTTTAAGCGATTTAATCTTTGTTGAGAAAATCCCCATCGGATAAATAAACGTTTTGCCAATTTCCATGATTTTGTAGCCAAATTCTTTGATTTGGTTTTCTAAAAATGGAATATGTTGGAAAACATTGGCATCGATATCGCCATTGTTTAGTGCGCGATTTGGCAGGTTATAATCACCAAAGGAAACAAGCTTAACATTAAGCCCATACTCCTCTTTGGCAACTTCCTGCGCCATTTGCATGATTTTTTGCTGTTCAGGTGATTGGGTGTAGCCAACAGTTATCATATTGGTATTTTGACTTGCTTCATAAGTGTTATACGTCACTTGTGCTGCCGATCCTGCCACTAAAATAATGACCAATGCCCAAATGCTGGTGATCTTTTTGCTGCCACTTAAATACTTGCCATAGGATTGGCACAGTTGTACTAAGATGATTAACAATACAACGCCACCGTAAAGTAGGAAGTAGTTGCCGTTGTTATAGCCTTGGAAATAGGTCAGATCGCCAAGACCGCCACCGCCAACGATACCTGCCATTGCTGAGTAGCCAATAAGTCCTATCGTTGTTAAAGTGGCGGCATCAACCAATAAGGTTTTAGCCTCGGGTAGCAATACCTTAAAGATAATCTGCCACTTTGTCGCACCCATGGCATTAGCAGCTTCAATCAAGCTTTTATCAACTTCCGAGATTGCCGATTCCGCAAGACGCGCGTAGAAAGGTAAAGCAGCAATGGCAAGAGGAACAATGGATGCAGTGGTACCGATCGTTGTGCCGACAATAATCTTGGTCAGCGGATAAAGCAGAATTAGCAAGATAATATAAGGGATAGATCGGGTAACATTGACAATAAACCCAACAACCTGATTAAAAAGTCGTATCCCAAGGTTCTTTTGGTTATGAGATAGATGTAGTAATACACCTAAGATCAAACCACCAATAACCGCAATCACTGTTGCGATAAATACCATGTAAATGGTTTGCCATGTAGCAAGTGCTAGACTAGAAAGCATCGATTGCAGCATAACCTATCACCTCAATTTTAATATGTTGTTGATATAAGAAGCTTAATGCTTTCTCCCAGTGTTCTTTCTCACCAAGCATGTGACAAATGGTGACGCCCACTGATTGTGCCTGAATGCGTTCAATATTGGCTTGGATAATATTGCAAGCCACTTTGAATTTGCTATTAAGCTCAGCAATGACAGGTGTGGTAATGCTGTCCCCCAAAAAAGTCATTTTAATGACAGGGGTCAGATGCGGGGCAGTATATGGATCTTTGTGTAATTTATCTTTTATTTCATCCGGTAGATTTAAATGCATGCTTTTTTCAGTAAAGCTTTTGGCAATGGCTGTTTTTGGATTTAAAAATAGCTCAGTGACTGTGCCTGTTTCTTGAATCAAACCATCATCGATAATTGCCACTTGATCACAGATCTTGCGAATCACATCCATCTCATGGGTAATTAAAATAATCGTTAGATTCAGTTTGTGATTAAGCTCTTTTAATAGCTGCAAAATCTGATCAGTGGTCTCTGGATCAAGAGCAGATGTCGCCTCATCACAAAGTAATGCCACGGGATCACACGCCAAGGCGCGTGCGATAGCCACACGCTGCTTTTGTCCACCACTTAACTCATCAGGATAGGCTTGCGCTTTTTGCTCTAATCCAACAAGGTTCAGTAGCTCATTGACTTTAGCTTGGATTTTGGCTTTGCTGGCATGTTGTAACTCTAGCGGGAAAGCAATGTTATCAAACACCGTACGCGATGAGAGTAAATTGAAATGCTGAAAAATCATGCCAATTTTCTGGCGCGCCTTTCTTAGCTTGTCTTGTGAAAGCTTGGTAATATCCTCATCATTAATGAAAATATGCCCCTCAGTTGGCTGCTCTAGTAAATTAATGCAGCGAATAAGCGTGCTTTTGCCCGCCCCACTTTTGCCAATAATGCCAAAAATCTCACCATCTTTAATCGAAAGATTGACATTCTTTAGGGCAATATGACGGGCATGCTTTGATAGATACTCTTTTTTGAGGTTCTGAATCTCAATCATGTTAATTTTTCCCACTCCTAGTGCAATAGCGCATCACAGAGAGTATATTAACAATATTTTATAGCCATCGTAAATCATTTTGCGGAATTTAGTTGCATAATTAAAAAAGCCAATTCTTTGATTTGTTTTCAAGGCTTGTGTGATAAAATTTCGACTCTATTTTCTACCAAAATGAGTTGTTATTAAATGTTGATTGCTGCGTTATTGAGTTTACTGTTGTTGCAAACTTTTGCATTAGTGCTCCCAGGACCTGATTTTTTTACGGTATTAAGGGCGTCAATTCGATATGGACGAAATTCTGGAGTGCTTGTTGCATTAGGAATATCTTCAGGTGCCTTAACATATGTTACGCTTGTTGTGCTGCTGTTGGATTATTTAAAGGATAACTTTTTGATGCTAGTTCACTGGATTGGGCTTTTTGGTGGATGTTATTTATTATACATTGCCTATAATTGCTTTAAATCCTCTAAAGGGAACCATTCATTGGAGAGTAATAATAGTGAGGTGGTCAAGCTATCAAAAGGGCATCTATGGTTGTCAGGCTATCTATGTAATTTATCTAACCCAAAAGCAATTGTGTTTTTTGTTAGTTTACTGCCATTGTTTGTATTGAAATCCTCAGCGCTTTGGTATCACTTAAGTATTCTTATTGTCATGTTTTTCAGTACGTGGATTTGGTTTAGTTTTGTTGCATATGTTATGGGTTCACAGCGCGTTAGAAATGTCTTTGCTAGACAAATGGCAAAGCTAGAAATTGTCTTTTCAGTGATTTTAACCATTTTTGCCTTGTTGCTTATTTATTCATTCGTCGAATCGGTGATTATGTAGTGGTGATGTAATAAGCAAGCTACTGACTTATTTAGGTTAATTTCGTTATTTAGCTGTTTCACTTTGGCATATATGGCATTGATACGTTAGAATTTAGCTGCATTGAGGAAAATTGAGTAAGTCACTCCAGTAAATAAAAACAAATGAGGTTTGCATGTCACCAGAACATATTGCACTAATTCAACAATGGGGCTATTGGCTTATGTTTGGTGCAGCAATTATCGAAGGTGAAACTTTTTTAGTGCTAGGGGGTATCGCCGCCGCCGCTGGCATGCTTGATTTAGGCTGGATTATTACCCTATCCATTATTGGCTGTTTGATTCATGATTTTTTCTTGTTTTATTTAGGGCGCTATGTTGGTCCTAAGATTTTAAAGCGTAAACCCAATTGGCAGCCGAAGATTGATCGCATTAGTTTGATGATCGATAAATATAACTTCTGGTTGATCTTAGGCTTTCGTTTTGCCTATGGCTTAAGAACGATTATTCCCTTTGCTTTGGGGATGAGTAAGATTAGTAATATCAAGTTTATGGTGTTTGATACCATTGGTGCCATTGTCTGGGTATTGGTATTTTTATTAGGAGGCTATTACTTTGGTAATGTGCTGGAGATTATACTGCATAAACTATCACTCACACACTTGGTGAAAGAATATTGGCATATTTCAATTATTCTCTTATTCCTAGTTATATTCACGATCAGTTTTTTATTGATAAGGCTAAGAAAAAGGCGTGCACGCAAGAAGCAAGAAAAGCAAAACAAGCAAGAAAAGCAAAACAAGCAAAACAAGCAAAACAAGCAAAGTAAGCGGTTAAACCTCGATATGGAAGTATAATATGGCAGTAATTGAAATCACCTTAGCCTCCAAGCAGGCAGCATTAGAAAGTTACTTACCTTTTGTTAAGCAAGGCGCACTAACTGTTTATCATAGTAATGCGCTTAATTTTGGGCAAGAGACCGAGCTTGTGGTGCGTTTGCCTGAGTTAAAACAAGAGTTAACCTGTAAATCAAAAGTTATTTGGATTTCGGCAGATGACTATCAAAATGACAAGAAATATGGCTTTCAGCTGTTAGGCGATGCTGGCTTTGAAATCAACCAGATACTTGAGAATTATTTGGTGGGTATGCTAAAGCATGACGAATAAGGCGAGTAAGATAACCTCACTAAGATAAATAAAATAAATAAAGGTGCGTGCATGGCAAAACCAAAATCAAATTATGTCTGCCAATCGTGCGGTGCAATATCACCAAAGTGGCAAGGGCAATGCCCTGATTGCTTAGAATGGAATACGCTCGTTGAGACTCAAATACGCGCCGTTAAATCAGTAACCAACAAAGTGGGTTATGCTGCGACTGAGGCAAAAGTACAAAAGCTCAATGAAGTCGCTTTAGCTAATTATCCACGCATTCATAGTCCATTTGCCGAGTTTGATCGGGTGATGGGTGGCGGTATTGTGCCGGGCTCTGTAACCTTAATTGGTGGTGATCCAGGAATCGGAAAATCATCGATTTTATTGCAAATTATGACGGTGTTATCACAGACTCACACAGCACTTTATATCACAGGGGAAGAATCGCTAGAACAAGTTGCACTACGTGCGCAACGCATGCAGCTGCCCAATGATAAACTGCTTTTGATGAGCGAAACCAATGTTGAAGCGATTTGTCAGTATATCGAGACGCATCGCCCGCAATTAGTTGTTGTTGACTCGATTCAAACGATGCAGATTGAAGCCTTGCAATCTGCTGCAGGGGGTGTTGCTCAAGTGCGTGAATCAGCCAGCTTATTAACGCAAACGGCTAAACGCTTAAATTGTGCTGTTTTTTTGGTTGGGCATGTGACCAAATCCGGTGAAGTCGCGGGACCTCGAGTGCTTGAGCATATTGTTGATAGTGTTATTTTTATCGAAGGGCAAACCGATGGGCGTTATCGTATGGTCAGGGCGATGAAAAATCGCTTTGGCGCGGTGAATGAACTGGGTGTTTTTGCGATGACTGATAAGGGCATGCGCGAGGTTAAAAATCCATCGGCAATCTTTCTTAATCGTGCGGAAGATGATATCTCAGGCAGTGTTATTATCGCAATATGGGAGGGTACGCGTCCGATACTTGTTGAGGTTCAGGCATTGGTTAGTGAAAACGGCTACGCTCAGCCGAAGCGCTTGGCATTAGGGTTAGATCCTAATCGCTTAGCGATGCTGTTGGCAATTATGCAGCGTCATTTAAGCGTGCAACTAAGTGATCATGATGTCTTTATCAATATCGTTGGTGGTATTAAGGTTAATGAACCGAGTATTGATTTGGCAATTATTGCCGTTATTCTCTCAAGCTTATATAACCGACCGATTGCCAAAGATTGGATTATCTTAGGCGAAGTCGGGCTCTCAGGTGAAATTCGTGCTATTCCCTATGGTCAAGAGCGCTTAAGTGAAGCACAAAAGCATGGCTTTAAACAAGCGATTGTGCCGCAGGGCAATATGCCCAAAAAGGATGTTGGGATTGAAGTGCAAGCCATTAAGAAGCTTGATGAGTTGAAGGCGATCTTGTTATGAATATAAACAGTGCTTTAAAGAATAATGACTTGTCAGAATAAAACATCTGTTATAGCCATTTTAGTATGCAAGCAATCATTTATATTCTAAATAACCCTAGTTCAATGTAACCTAGAGATGTAT
>JAQCCA010000171.1 GCA_027621155.1 Pseudomonadota bacterium
TGAAGGCTTTGCATTGGGTGCTTTTTGTCAACGTGAGAATCCACAAGATGCTTTCGTATCAAATGCTTTTGCCAGTATTGATGATTTACCACAAGGGGCGATTGTTGGCACATCAAGTCTAAGACGCAAAGCGCAACTGTTAGCCTATCGATCAGATTTAGATATTCGCGATTTGCGTGGTAATTTGCAAACACGACTCAAAAAACTCGATGATGGTCTATATGATGCCATTATTTTGGCAGCAGCGGGATTGATTCGCTTAGATCTAACTGCGCGGATCAAAAGATTGATTGATGTTAATGTCTCATTGCCAGCAGTTGGGCAAGGCATTGTTGTTGTTGAGTATTTAGCGCAAAACACCAAGCTCAAAACATTACTCAATGCTATTGATGATGAAAATGCTAGAGTATGTGCCTTGGCAGAACGCAGTTTTAATGAGGCATTACAGGGCGGCTGTCATGTGCCAATTGCAGCATTTTGTGAAAAAGATATAGAGGGTTTGCAGCTAACAGCAATGGTCGCTAGTAGCGATGGTAAACAGCTAATGCGCGAAGTATTGATTGGTGATGGTGCTATTGATCTAGGTAAAGCGTTAGCGCAAAAGATGATTAAAAAGGGTGCAAAGGCTATATTGCAACAATGATGTAGAAGATTACATGCCAAAAATGCTAGCATGGCTACCAATATCAAGAAGTGTAATGCTCTCGCCATCAATTTTAAGGTATAACAATAAGTCATCAGGCTTTAAGTGCAACTCTCGAATACCCTTTAAATTACCTTTGAGCTCATGATCTTTGTATTTTCTGGGAATCGGTCTGTTATTGCTCAGAAGCTCAATAATGAGCTTGAGCTCCTTTAAAAAGGCTTTGTTGGCGCGATATTTCTTTCTTTAGTGATTTGATAAACCGCTTCTTTTGGATGATGTCAAGCATTCTTAATCATCTCATCTAGGCGCTTTAAAAAATCATCGCTACTACAGCGCTCATCACCAGTGCTATCCAGTAAAGATTTCTGAATTGGAGTAAGTGTTTTTTTATAAGCATTTGCGAGGAGCAATCGGGCATATGAACTTGTGGATAGTCCGGCTTCTTTTGCACTATCTTTTAGACTTTTAGCTAAACTATCTTCTAACATGACTTGTATTTTTTGCATATAATCACCTTTACTCTATATGATTCATCAAGAGTAATTCTAGCATGCAAAGAAGGTATTGTCGTTTATTTAGTGGATTAAGATTCAACATTTGCTGAGCAATACTTCATGATCTAAATGAAGTCGAAGGGGGCGATGTAGAGATAATAAATAGCTTCGACTAATGCTCAGCTAATGCTTATATAATGGCATAGTAATTTAAAGAAAAATAGATTTCTCAATAAAGCGTAATAGTCCAAAAAAGCTTTCCTGAAAAGGTCGTCTTTTATAGTTGCTATAGGGGCTCATAACCAGAATTGGAAAACTGCCAGCCAAAATGCAGGCAAGGCACCCAGTAAGTAGTCGATCATCAACAAGGGCAAGCTCATGTGCTTTGCATGATGCGAGTTCTTGAATTTTTAATAAGCCATCGGGATAAGGTTTTTTGGCAACGCCATCAATAAAGCGGATATTAGGGAAATGTGTAGCAAAATACTGGGCGCGTTCTGCGGTTGGCATATTTGAAAGAATAAAAATATTATGTTCGCTATATTTATCCGTTAGTGACTTGAGCCAATTGAGAATTTTTTCATCTGGCAAGGGTTGACCATGGGGCGCAAGTACGCCATCAAAATCAAGCGCAATATAGCGAATGCCTAATTTTTTAAGTTTTTCAGGATTTAATTGTGTGATATTTTCAACCTGATGTTTGCGCTGAGCGACGGCTTTAATCTTTTTCCGTTGATACCAGCTCATTTTTATCGTAAAACTAAATCGACCCATTAAATTCTATATTCCTGATGTTTTGTTGGCAGTGTTCTCTTGTATTGTCAGTGCTTGTTTATACAAGGCATTTTTTTTACCTTGTGTGAGCTCGACTGCAATACTCACCGCCTTTTTAATTGGTAGCTCTGTTAATAATATGCTAAGTAATTTATGCGCCTCAATGGTCGTTTCTTCTGCTATTTTTTCTTTAACGCCTTCGATTAGTATAACAAACTCGCCCTTGGTTAATGAAGTATCTTTTTCAAAATGAGATAAAATTTCATGTGCGTGCCCACTAAAAAAGCGCTCAAATTGCTTAGTAAGTTCCTTGGCAACAACCAATGTGTGATGAGGCAACACGCTGTCGATATCCTCTAATGTTGCAACAATGCGGTGGGTTGACTCATAAAAGGCAGTTGTTATGATTGCCTTTTCAATGCTTTGTAAAATCTTTTTGCGAGCGCTTGACTTAGCAGGTAGAAATCCTTTGAATTGGAAACCATCAGTTGCAATGCCGGCTGCTGCTAATGCAGTAATTAATGCATTAGCGCCAGGCAATGGTATTATGGAGTAGCCCTTTTCACGCAGGGTTTTCACTAAGTAAAAACCAGGATCACTGATTAAGGGTGTTCCGGCATCACTGACTAAAAGCGTGATTTTTTGGTCATTTAAGTGTTGCATCAATGACTCTATCCGAGCCTGTTCATTATGCTCGTGACACGAAATAATTAGAGGTGGTTTAATGCCGTATTGCTCTAAAAGTTTGCGTGTGACCCGTGTGTCCTCGGCAAAGATAACTTCAGCTTGTTTTAATGCCTCTAAGGCGCGTAAAGTAATGTCCTGTAAGTTGCCAATCGGTGTCGCAACAACGTATAAAACTCCGCGTTCAATTTGATTTTTCATCGTAATAAACTCACTAAATGGGCAATGTCCCCTGCACCTTGTACGAGTACCACATCATGCGCTGTGGTAAGTTTATCGATAAGGTTTTTGGCTTCCTTATTATTATCAACATAAAAGCATTGCGGGTGTTTGTTTGTTAATGCATTAAATAAATCTAATGCATGCGCGCCCTCAATTGGGTCTTCACTGGCGGCATAACTGCGCATTAGAATCACAATATTTGCACTGTTTAAACAATCGATAAACTCATGAAATAAATCGCGCGTCCGTGTATAGCGGTGTGGCTGATAGATGTGGATAAGACGCTGATGTGGAAATTGTTTTGACACGGCATCCAATGTGCTTTGAATCTCAACTGGATGATGACCATAATCATCAATGAGTTGAACTGGATGATTATTAATAAAGATTTGGTAGTGATTAAAGCGACGATAAATGCCTTTAAAGCTTAATAGTGCCTGTTTAATCGTATTCGCGGTAATGCCAAACTTAAGACAAAGTGCAATGGTAGCAAGCGCATTTTCAGCATTATGCTTACCAGGCAAGGTGCTTATAAAGTCGTTATAGCTCTTATCTGTGATGGTGGTATCAAACTTCGCGTAGTGTGTTGTTTGCTCGAAATGATTAATTTGAATATCCATGTCACTTTTTAAGCCATAGTGCTGGGTGCGTGGCTTGTGTGTTTTTATCTTCTCTACAAGTTGATAAGCGCTGTCACTATCACTGCCAATAAGAATTTCGCCACATACGTTAGCGGCTAAAGCAAAATCAGCAAAGCTTTGAATAAGTGCTTTAATCTCATGTTGATAGGTTTGCATGTGATCAAGGTCAACGTTACTGATAATAATATGCTTGGGATGTATCTTAATAAATGAAGCATCACTTTCATCGGCCTCAATAATCATATAAGGTGAGTTACCAACATGTGCGTGATGTGTGAAGTTATTAGCAAGTCCACCATTAATAAAGCTTGGATCAAGTCCTGCCTCACGCATGATATGTGCCAAAAGACTAGTGATCGTTGTTTTGCCATGAGTGCCGGTAATGGCAATAAGCTCAGCATAGTCTTTACTTAAAAAGGCTAAGAATTCCGCACGATGATAAATTTGTATGTTTTGGCTTAATGCTTTTTGATATTCAGGATTATTTTTGCGCATGGCTGAGGTATAAATCACGGCATCAGCATCGGTTAAGTTCTTAGCATCATGCCCAAGTGTGATACGCGCACCCATTGTAGTAAGCTTTGATGTGAGCTCTGATGATTGCAAATCAGAACCGGATACACGATAGCCTTTTTGTAGGCAAAATATCGCAAGCGCGGACATACCCATGCCGCCAATGCCGATAAAGTGATAATGTGGTGTTTTTTGTGTTGTTGTCACGATGATTATTTATTATGGCAAATCAATACTGCTAAGTAGTTTAATATAACTGGAGATAAAAATATTGGGGAATTTGGTTTTATTGCGCATCTGGATTTTTGATGTAGCGTTGAGCTAGCACGACGGGTAACAAAAAGCAGAAGATAAATCCAGGACCAATATCCAATATCCATGAATTCACCAAGCAGCCAATGGCAAAGGCAATGATAAGAATACGTGCGTTATTGCGCATCATCATTGGCATGTCTTTGGCGTAATAAAAAGTCGTGACCAATAAGAACAAAAAAGCAAGTAAAGCAAAAACGCCTGATTGCATTGCAAAATAGATATATTGATTATGCGGGTTATTAATCACGCGATAATATTTTTTGTCATGTGATGGTATTTCACTATTAATAAAATGCGTGCTGCACTGTGTTTGCGCGCCGGTGCCACAGCCATAGAGAATGCGCTGTGGCTTATGTTCAAAAATCCCCAGAGCAGTGTGGTAGAAACCTAGACGAATACCTGCGGAAGTGTTAGTGTTTGTGCCATTATAATAGCTAATGGTACTATTATGGGCTTCATCAACACGCATCTTGAAGTTTGGCGAAAAATGATAAAACGCGGCAAAAACACTTGGGACGATGACAATAGCAGCAATGAGTCCCTTCCAGCGGAATTTCATAAAAAAGCCAACTGCCAATACAGAAAACTCGATCAAATAACCGGTGCGACTCGTGTTTAAGCCAAGCTCAGCACAAATAATAATAATGCCGAGAATCAGAAAAAGAATTCGCTGCTTTTTGCTGTGGGTTGTTAACGCCATTGAGAAGAGCATAAATGCAGAAATGGCAAAGATAAAGCCCGTCACAAAGTGTGACTGTGCCGCCGGAAAAGTCGGTCCACTAAAGACAATGGCATTTTCAGGGCTTAAGAAATCACGAAAATAGCAATGACATTAAGTATCACGCCAATAAAAAACGCCAATAAGAGCTTATTAATAATCTCAGGATTTTTATAGCAGACATAGGCGATAATCCAAACAATTAAGAGTTTGTAAAATTTGCCAACCCAGCCAATGGATTCATCAAATGGTAGTGTTGAATATAAACAACTAATCAAAGCCAATAGAATTAATGCCATGGCAGGCCAAATATAAAAGCGTTTGATTAAGGAGAATTTAGCGCGATAGTCACCACTGATAATAAATAATAATAGTAAACATATAGCAAATATGCTGGTGAGTGCTGTAGAGACTGTCATGACGAGCCCTAGTCCAAAAGCGAAAAAAAGATAAGCTTTATTCAAAAAGTCGTAGTTCTGATGTGGCGGGGTTTGCATGTTAAGTTAGATTACCTCAAATAAGATTTTTGCTAGTATAAAGT
>JAQCCA010000172.1 GCA_027621155.1 Pseudomonadota bacterium
GGTAGTTACAAATTATTTAATGAATATGAAGCGCTTGATAAGGAAATATTTAGGATTGAAGCCAATCAAGAAGCAGTAACAGATCACGATTTGACAAATCTTAAAAAACAGCGTCGTCGTGTCAAAGATATGCTTTACAATCAAGTGCTACAAACAAAAGAAGTGGTTTAGTCCTTAGTTATTGCCGTATTTACTTAGGCTTTTTTGATTTCTCGAATATAAAATATATCACCCTTATCATGATAGATATTAACTAATTGACCTTGAGCAATTTGGTTTTTGTCATATTGATGGATAAGGTATTTTTTTCCATCACTTTTATTTTCTACAAGATAGCTATACAAGTATTGGTCATGGTTTTTGGCATAGCCGTAAATAGCGCCACTGCCAGCACCAATGGCGGCACCTCCAGCGCCTCCCGCTAAAGTTGTTACAGGAATCAAAGGTGCTGCTAAACCAAAGGTTACAATGGTTAAACCAATGCCAACAATTGCTCCAGTCACTGCACCTGCACCAATCGTACCAATAACGGTTGAGTCATGTCCAGCCGCGTGCAAGACGTCTTTTTTCTCGACTTTCATGCTATTGAGAACAGGGCCGCTGCCAATCGGTTGATGAGCACAACCTGTTAGTAGAAGCGAAGATATAAAAAGGCTTAGGATTGCTGATAAATATCGCATGTGATTTCCTAGGCTGTGGTTTGTTGGATAAATAATCCTGAAATGGCGTCAGATAAACCAGTTACAAGTAGCGGTTTAGCGCTATCAAATGCTAAATTTACACGATTTGCCATGCTAAGAATTCTTGTTTTATCTGTGATTGTATTGTCTTTGAATTTTTGACTGAGCTTAATGTCACTAATCACCGTATAGGTTACGTCTTTGACAAAATTATCTGTCACTGATGTGGCAACACCACCTGCAACACCGCCGACAACGACATTGGCGCCACCTGTTGCAGCAATAGCAACACCGGATACTACACCCTCTAATGCACCACCATAGCCTTCAGACATCATCTCTTGTGCTGCGGTTTTGCTTTTTTGACCGACTTGTAGAATGTTGACTTGCAAAATAAAAGAAGCCTGTTGTGGATGATTCACGATAGTGTAGCCCTTTGATTCAAGACGCTTTAATAAAGCGTTTTTAATAGAGAAATCTGGGTGATCTGTGGTATTGGTTAGCATGACAAATATTGTTGGCTTTAAATCAACAGATTCAGGTGACAAAAAGACACTATTGCTCATAAGCGTTTGGGTTTCTAAGTTACGATGACTAACGGCAGTACCAATTGCAGCGCAACCACTAAAAAGTGTGATCGTTGCTAAAATGATTAGAGTTGAAGTTATTCTTTACTGATGCTGTTGTTGCATCTCATGTAGTCGACTTTTGGTGCGTTCAAACTCAAATTTCAGTTTTTCACCTTGATAAATATCATTAAAGTCAGTCTGCGCTGCGATAATAACGTGTTTATCTTCATCATAAAACTCATCAATCATGGCGATAAACCGTCTGCTTTCACTTTCATATTTTATCGTTAATATGGGCATATCACTGATATAGATGGTATCAAAGCGCTTAGCAAGAGCGATATAGTCACTGACACCGCGACCATCACCACAAATACTAAAGAAATCAAACCAAATAGCATTTTCATCAACGGCTTTGACTTTAACAAGACGATCTTCAAGGATGATCTCAGTGTCATACATCACATGAGTTGATGCGTTTTGTTTAAAGCGATTGGCAAGATCGAGTGTGGCTTCTGGTAAGGGGTAAAAATAGTTTTGATTATGCGCTTGTGTTAGTTGTCTGTAATCAGTGCCAGAATCAAGATTAAGAACGGTGACATGTTTGATAAGGCAGTCGATTGCGGGCAAGAAAAGCTCACGTTGTAAACCACCTTGGTAAAGGCCCTCAGGTGCGATGTTTGAAGTGGCGATAAGGGTAATGCCAAGTTCAAATAATTGTGTGAAAAGACCACCTAAAATCATCGCATCTGCAATGTCTTCGACAAAAAATTCATCAAAACAAATTACGCTATATTGATCTGCAATATTATGAGCGACTTTTTGTAAAGGATTTTTTTGACCTTGAAAACTACGCAATGATTGGTGTACCTGTTGCATGAAGTGATTAAAGTGCAGACGCGCTTTATTGTCAATAGCTAGCGCATCATAGAACAAGTCCATGATAAAGGTTTTACCGCGACCAACGCCACCCCACATGTATAAGCCTTTGATTGGATCAGGCTTTTTTTTAAATAAGCGCCAGGTTTTAGATTTTATTGAGTCACGCTTCTGAGCTTGAATAATGATTTGTTGTAAATAGTCAATTGCTTGTAATTGCAATGAATCTTCATTGTAGTGATGTGCATTGAGATAATTTAGATAACTGACGCGCAAAGTCATATGATCACACTATGGCTTTGGTGGTAAAAAAGCGATTTGAAAGCGCATCGGTTGTTGATTGGGCTTGGCGCGTTTCCAAGGGGTTTCTTGATAAGGCGTTATTACTAAATCCGGGTATTGTGCTAATACTTCTTTTGGGAATGTAGTAGTGCCTTCCATTTGCGGCACCAAAATAAACACTGCACCTTTCTGGCGTAAGTTATGCATATCAAGTGCAGGGTTGAGCTTAGGGTCGAAAGCGATAAGCGCCATTGGATGATCTTTGGAGTAGCGGGTGATATAGCTAATCGGTTTGTTAAAACCCGCGATATATTCAAGCTTAGTGTTGTAACGTTGATGCCATTCTTTAGTGACAATTTGAGCGATTTCGCGAGCAGGGTAATTGGCACTACTGGATTTGCTGCGAGATAGTGAAACGCTATAACCCACTAAGAGTAAAACAGTAATAAAGCTAGCCATGGCGATAAGGCGTTTGAGTTTGCTGTCAGTTAAAATAGGTTTGACTAGCGCAATGAGGATAAGGCTCCATAAGCTTAATAATGGAATTCCCCACATCGTATGGATATTCCAGCCACCAATGATTGAAATAAGCACGGTAATAAGCGTTGGACCAAAACCGACTAAAAACAAGAATTTGGCATTAAAGGCGCCAATATTTGTCTTGTTGTTAAGTGTTGGTTTATTTTTGCTTTTGCCAACAAAGCCGAATAAAAACAAGGCAACAGCACCCATGAACGTTCCAATTTGCGCGAAAAAGAAATGCAGGGCATAGCCAAAGTGCTTTTGCAATATGCTTTCATGAATATGACTATCGACTTTATCCATTGAGTAATGGATGGTTATAAAACCATAATTAACAAGCCATACGATGTGAGGAATGCAAATAATCACTAAGATGATCAGGCTTAGATAAAGCTTCCAGTTGATTAAGTGGCGATGGAGTGACTTTTCAAAAACGATAAAAAGCAGCATAGCAACTAAGGGCACAGCAGTGTAGTACTTAGCCATCATTGCAAGGCCGGCGATGATGCCAAGTAACAACCAATGCTTCAGGCGGTTGATGGTGACGCTGCGATAAAAATATAAAGCCATTAATGGCCAAAGCCCAAGTTCACAGGCGTTGTCGTTAAAGTCAATAATCGCTAAGTTATAGTATTGAATGGCAATGAGAATAACGGCAGCAAAGAGTGCTAAATAATCATTTTTAAAGATTAATCGTCCCAAGCGCCACACTGACCAAAATGCAATAAGCGCCATCAGTTGCGAGAATAAATAAATACTCCAATCATGGTTGCCGCTAATAAAGAGTGCAACTTTAGTTAATAGCGCATTTAACCAAGGGTCGCGTGGATAGCCCCATTGTAGCGTGTGCGCCCACATTGCCCCTTCAGTGGCATCCATTGGTGTGACAAAGCGCATAATTGACGGTGCGAGCGTCCATAAAAATGCGTAAGTGAGGAAAAATATCCAAAATAAATGGCTAGCTTTGATTGTTTGTTTCATTGCGTCTTGCATTTAGTATCTATCATGGCAATGCGCATCATCATAGCAGAAATAACGTATCAGAAAATGTTTTTATTAAACATCATCACTTTGTTCTTCGTTGTTGTCTTTGACAAAGCATAATAAGACAAAAGACAGAATCATGCTGAGTGTCAAAATTGAGAATGCCATATGGTAAGAAGAGACATCGAAGTGTTTGACAGCATTAGCAGGTACTAAGCCTTGTGCATAATGAACAATTTGCCCGGCACTGTTGATGTAATTACCTTGCCACGTAAGCTCAAGGAAGTAACCAATAAGGGGATCAAAAATCGCACCAAAGATAGGTTCGCCCGTGTTGATCAATGCAGCGACAGTAGCGGTTACAACGATGGGATTAATGCGTCGACCAATGGCAAAGCTCAGCATATAAATGCCGAGTGAGAAACCAAAGATAAATAAGCAGATAGAGGCGCTTAGTGGTGTGGTTTTCATGGTTAGCACAATGGCAAGGCTAATCGTGGCAATAACATGAAAGCCTAGCATTAAACGCTTGGTGTTATAGTATTCTGACATTTTGCCAATAATTGGTGAGCCAATCGCCATACCAAGGAAAATCATCGAAATCATGCCGGCAGCATGTTCAGTTGACACACCGTACTGCTCACGAAAATAGTTGTTACCCCAAAGACCGGCAAAGGCGTCAATCGCTGTGAAGCTTAAGCCTGAATAAAAGGTTAATAGCCAGTTATTGCGATTGAAAAGTACTGTTTTGATCGATGCCCATTCAAGACTGCTATCCTTGGTGGAGATTTCTTTTTGTTTAGGGTTATAATCACGAACGATCAGAAAATACAAAAATGCGCCAATAAGCCCTACGAAAGCGCAGATTGTCAATGCCTTTTGCCATGAGCCTGTATGTGAGATCAAGTAAGATAATGGTGCTTGTCCAATGATCGCACCTAGCATCGCCGCAGTGGCTAAAAAACTTGAGACAAAGGCAAAGCGTCGGGGAGAGAACCACACTGAAACCGCTTTGATATAACTAACCGTAGCAAAGGAAATGCCCACGCCAATCATAATCCGTCCAAGATAGCCAAGCCATAAGTCACCGTGATTGGCGCCGTAAATAAATACAAGAAGCCCTAAGGCTGAGCTAACCAATGATAGTGAGCTAATAATGCGAAAACCAAATTTGTCCAAAATGACGCCTGAGAATAATTGGGTGATAACGATCGTCCAAAAAGTAATAGCGATCAATGATCCTGCTTCAGCAGGAGAGATGCTAAAAGACGACATAATGTCATTGGCAATAAGACCAGGAAAGACCTGCATAATGTATTTATAAAATAGTAAAAAGGCGCTTAGTACCACAACGAAAATAACATAACCTTTGATTTTATGAATCGTCATATATGTTAGGGAGTTGGCTAGGGGTGAAAACATATTAACGATTTGACTGAAAATTAAAAGTAAAGTGTTTAGATTTGTCAGGTTTTTCATATGAATTGAGCTATTTTTCACCTAGCCCCTTGAGGGAGAGGTCGCGTAGCGTAAGCTGCGCGGGTGAGGGGAAATTTAGGTTTAACTTAGGCGGATTCGTATTATAAAGGCAAAAAATAAGGACAACG
>JAQCCA010000173.1 GCA_027621155.1 Pseudomonadota bacterium
AAAGGCATTTTTTAATGACCCTGCGGATAACACCAGAAAAGCCATTAACTTTTTAGCAAAAAACGGTAGTTATGTTGATTTGTTGACTTATTCCATGATGTTAGATGACGCAACCATCTTGCATAAAGATGGCGCAATCTCTTGTAGCTTTAGATACTACGGACCCGATATAGAATCAGAAACAGATGCTTTGCTTGATGATGTATCTATGCGACTACAATATGCTTTAGGTGTGCTTAAAGAGGGCTACATGTTCGAGGTGAACTTAACTTCAAAACCCGCGCCCAACTATATTGTTTCTGAACATAAGCGCGATGTTGTCTCTGAAATCATTGATATAGAAAGACGTGCGCAGATGGAAAAAATCGGCACACTGTTTGAAACACAAGTCATTGTGACATTTACTTATTTATCGGTTGATCGCAATGCGGATAAGCTTGCGGGCCTTGCGATTGAAGATAGCACCGAAAAAGATGAGCTACATTTATTCCGCAAAGACTTAAAGCGCTTCAAGCATGAAATTGAATCCATGGTTAAGCTGCTAGATCGGCTTGATATGGTGCTTGTGCCGTTAAAAGGTGATGAATTACTAACGGCTATTTATCAGATGATTAACGTAGTTGATTCTAAAATACACATGAGCAAAACACCGGTTTTCTTAGATAGTTATTTAGCTGAGCAAAACATGGTAACAGGTTTAGACCCTATGATTGGTAATAAGCACATTGCTGTTTTAAGTTTAGATGACTTCCCCAAAGAATATTACCCTGTGATCTTACAAGAGTTATCTGAAATGTGTATTGAGTTTAGATGGTCAACGCGCTTTATTCCGATGAACAACGAGAAAATGAAAAGCCTGTTTACTAAGATGCAGAATGTCTGGCGTTCGCGCAAAGTGGGTTTAAAGGGCATGGTTTCGCAGTTGTTTAACAACTACAATCACCGCATAGATGAACATGCGCAAGATATGGAACACATGGCTGATGCTGCGGTTAAATCAGTCAGCGCCCAAGATGTCTGGGGTTTAATGACTTCAACGATTATTCTGGCTGATACCGACACCGAGCGCTTAGATGATAACGTCAACGAGATTATTAAAGTCATTAAAACAAAAGGTTTTGCCAAAGTAAGACGTGAAGATTTAAACGCTACCGATGCATTTATTGGTAGCCTGCCTAGTCACGGTGGCTATAACGTCAGAATGGCATCTGTACCGTTGGATTTTTTCGTGGATATTATTCCAACCACTGGTATCTACACAGGGATGCCTTACCATCCGCACCCAGTCTTTAAAAAGCAGTACCCGCCATTATTGCAAACAACTAACAGAGCATCGCGCATATTTAATTTTAACTCACATGATGGTGATGTTGGGCACTTAGCGATACATGGTCCAACCAGTACCGGTAAATCGGTCATTATGGGCTTATTGATGTCACAGCATTACAAAAAATACCCTAACTCAGCGATTTTTGGCTTTGATTATAACTACTCGCTTAAGGGTGTGACTTTAGCTCATGGCGGTAAGTATTTCTCACTCAAAGCGGGTAATGTTAAATTCTCACCGTTTGCGGGCGTGGACAACAAGCATTACTGCTCAACCTTTTTATTAACGTGGCTTGAAAACATCTATCAATTAACCGCAAACAAGGCAATTGATGAGGTTAAAAGAGAGGCACTAATTAAAGCGCTAAAAGACACGGCAAGTATGCCAAAAGAAGATCACCGCTTTGATTATTTCATTACGCAAGTGATGAATGATGAGTTGCAATCTGCTTTTACCACGTATGCAGAAAAAGTAGGCGAGATTTTTAATGGCAGTGGTGATCAAGACACATTTGATCATGACTGGGTGATGTTTGATGGCAAAAGCATTATTGACATGCCGGATGACATCTCAATACCAATTCGTGATTATATCTTCTATGCGATTGATCAGGTTTGTCATAAAAAAGACCGCTTAACCATGAAAGTGATTGATGAAGCGGATAACTTTACTAAGCACGACATATTAGATAAGCGCATCTTAGATATTTTAAGACGTGACCGTCATGTTAAGGGGTATCTGGTGTATGCATCACAAAACATTACTGACCCTAATTTATCGAAAGACCCAGATACGTATAAAAACAATATTGCTACGCAAATCCTGCTACCTAATCGCAAGATGGGTGATAAACATGTCAGAGAAAGCTATTTAGCTGAGGGGTTGAACGAACAGGAGGTTACCTTATTATCTCGCGCGATTCCTAAGCGTGATTACTTTGTGCGTCAAGCGCATGGTAAAAAAATGATGAGCGTTGAAGTCGGATCACTGGCATTAGAATTTTTAGGCATCACACTGCAAGATGGTGGTGACGGTGGTAAGTTAAAAGCGTTAGAAGAAGCCTATGATGCCAATAATGATCAGTGGGCTTTTGATTGGTTGGCTCAATACGGCAAAGCCGAGGAAAGCTCTTTGGTTAAGGAGATATACGATGCACAACAGTAAACTTATTTCTTGTGTGATTATGTCATTGTCAGCTTGTGGTATTGCTGTAAGTATGCCAGTTGAGGACTTAACCACTGAAACAGGTGTTTGGGCGACACTCGGTAAAATGGGTATTGAGATTCAGCATTCAACCACCATGGTCGCACAGCAGGCAGCGCTTGTTCAAAGCTCGTATGCACAAATTAAAAACTTTGACTTTAAAAGTCCAAATAATATGGCGGATGCGATGAATATGGCAAATCAGGCATCTCGTCTTGGTAGCTCATTAAGCAGCAATGCTTCTCAGTCAATTGGTCAAATAAATGACATGACCAAAGACCAGGATAACCCAGAAGGGCGACTAAAGGGTTACGACACCGTGTTAGATACGGCTAAAGCAACATTCCAATTTGGCGAAGAGCAGTCAAGTTATACGCAAAAAAACATTGATTCACTAAATGCCATATCAAGTGCCGGTGGTGATGTTGCTGGTACAACCTCAGCCATTCAGGCGGGTAATGAGATTGCCATACAGACAAATCAGCAGTTGCAAGCGCTAGATCGCTCCATTGGTCAGCAAAGCCGCATGATCGCTGCTAAAAATGCCGCAGAAGCTGCGCAGCGTAAAGCGCAAGAAGAACGTATGCAAAAAATATCAGATTCAATTCGCAATGTCGGTTCAGATCAATACAAGGGCGAGAAAGTTGATATTCCCGCTTGGAAATTTAACGGATAAGGGAGTTTAGCATGTCGGGACCAAGTGACGTTGGTGTTATTAATACCTTTAGAGATTCAGGCGAGCTTCTCTATCATAACCTAGGGCATATTGCGGTTAACTTGTTTTTACTGTTAGCAGTGATTCAGGTGTCTGTATATTGCATTAAATCGCTTGTTGCAGGAGAGGGCGGGCAGAAGTTCTTTTTTGGATTGGCGCAGGTCATATTTATCATATCCTTTTTTTACTTCTTTCTTTTTCATTCAGCCGAATGGATTGCTGCAATCTTCTCTGGGATGATTGATTTTGCCAAAACAGGTTTGGGTTCAGCCGCGGGTGCTGTTGACCCAAGTCCAGCCGGAATGATTGACTTAGGCATACATCTATCGGGTGCGCTCTTTGCGGCTGCTTTTAGCGGTGGTATCCTTTCGGGTATTGTGTCCGCACTGGTTGCCTGTTTTATGGCGTTTTTTATTATGATTTTAATTGGTTTGATGGCAATGGAAGTGACGATTGTTTATTGCAAATACTTTTTAGCTGCTGCGATGTCTGGGCTTTTTGTTGCCGTTGCACCTTTGGATTTTACGCGCCCTATGACTATGAATTACGTTAAGGCAATGATTGGTTTATCACTGCAAATGTTTACGATTGTGATGATTATCGGTGTTTTTGCCATTATCTCTATACATTGGTCGGATGTGGTCACGAGTTGGTCGCATGACATTACTAACATGGCAGATATCTGGACGATTCCAGTGCAAATGATTATTTTTTATGGCTTGATGAAAGTCTTACCCCCTTGGGTTGCACAGATTTCTGGTATTGGTGGCTTTGGTAATCATACCGATGCTGCGATTGGTACAGCAGCAATTGGCGCTGGATTAGCAACTAAAGCAACGCAAGGCATTGTGACTGGTAAAGGGCTTGGCGGTGCTGGCTTAACTAATGTTGCACCAATGGTAGGGCGTGGATTAGTAACAGGCGGTAAAGATGCTCTAGCAGGAGCAGGAAAAGCTGGTGCAGGTTTTGCTAAAACCCTTGGGGCTGGTGCAGCTGCTGGTGTATCAGCCCTTGCAGGTAATATGGATGGCGCTAAGTCTTATGGCGCTGCTGCTGGGAGAAACGCGGCAGGTTTTGGTAAAGGGTTGGCGCAAGGCGTTAAAGGCGCTGCGGGAGCAGCTGGGGGTCATGCTACTAAAAATGCATCAATAGAAGCTTTATCAAGTTTAAAAAACAAACTGAGTTCTCATCCAACGCAACATGATCGTAACTTCGGGCAGCGTATGAATGATCGCAATCGTGCTGAGCATGGCACACCTTTAAAAAATTTAGCCGCCTCTTTAAAGAGTAAAATAAATAAGCCAACAGAGCAGGGGAATAGCGATGTTTGAGATGAAATATAATAGTGACTATATGCACTACTTAACGCTAGAAGCGCCAAGGGAAGCGCTGAAGCACTCAGATACGCACGTCAATATGGGATCATGGTTTCATGCACTCATTGTTTATGCGGGAGAATTTTTAACGTGGTATTGGAGCCTGTTTTACACAGCAAATTTATTCTGGATTACGTTAGCCGTTATTATTTCGTTTTTCCTTGTGGCATTTGTTGGTATGGTGTTTACATATTCAATTCTACTCATCCTTAGCTTGATAGGAGTTAAGTTTTTTTCAAATAGACAACATGCAGAAGATTTAAATATCTACCAATACATTGGCTATTTCTTTAAGAACATAAAATATAAAACAGGCAGCTATATAGGCTGTGTTGGGGTTTCACCTAACTATTTACCCAAGCTTAGTGACTTCGCAATATTTACCTTTTTCAATCCACGCAATAAAGCAAATAAGATCATTAGTTGGTTTGTGTTGATGAGTATCGTTGTTCCCATAACTTTGCTAGGTCTTGTGTTTATATCGGCTGTTCCGGTTGCTTTAGTTATTATGGCGTTGGATTTACTGGGGTATATCCCTTTTTCAACTCTGACACAGCTTGGTGTGATATTAACTTGCGCGGGTTCGCTGTATGTATTTATCAAAAAAGAGCCTAAGTGGTATCCCCTCATTATTTTAGCATGTGCTGTTTACTCTATTACCTTGTTGATTTATGAACCTGATTTTTACTTTTCAACTTTTTCAAAAGCGCGTTATTACTTCCACCCAGAGCAAGCTAAAGAAGCTGTCAACATCTGGGCTTATGTCATGGTGTTTATTTTTTATCTTTCATCACTTGAGCTATTACGTATTTTTATCTCGATGACTTATTTTTCATGGGCGCGTAAGCGCTTTATGCGTAAGCATCCGAATTTATATACCGGTGTTGAA
>JAQCCA010000174.1 GCA_027621155.1 Pseudomonadota bacterium
AGGATAAAATTGCGATTGATCACAGCATTACACGTGCGATTTCTCATCTAGGCGATATAATACAGGGCAATTATCAAAGTGTGATGAATGAGCTTCACCAAAAATAAAAAATTAAATAACACTAATTAAGGGTTTTATATGGGTTTTAAATGCGGCATCGTTGGACTGCCTAACGTCGGAAAATCAACACTATTTAATGCATTAACAAAAGCTGGCATTCAAGCAGAGAACTATCCATTTTGTACAATTGAACCAAATGTTGGCATGGTTTCGGTACCTGATCCACGCTTGGATCAATTAGCGAATATTGTCAACCCTCAGCGCGTATTACCGGCAACAATGGAGTTTGTTGATATTGCCGGTCTTGTTGCCGGTGCTTCTAAAGGTGAGGGTTTAGGTAATAAGTTCTTAGCCAATATTCGTGAAACCGATGCTATTGCCCATGTTGTTCGTTGCTTTAATAATGATGATGTGGTTCATGTTGCCGGACAAGTCAATCCTATTGATGATATTCAAACGATTAATACTGAGCTATTACTTGCCGATATCGAAAGCGTTGACAAAGTCATCCAACGCGTACAAAAACTTGCTAAAAGTGCCAACAAAGAAGCCAAATTACAACTTGAGTTTTACCAAAATTTAAAAGTGCATTTGGAATCTGAAAAACCAGCACGTAGCTTTGAGTTTAGTGATGAGCAAAATAACTGGATCAAACAAACGCCCTTATTAACGCATAAACCTACACTTTATATCGCTAACGTTGATGAATCTGGTTTTGATAATAATCCTTTACTGGATAAAGTCATTGAATTTGCTAAAACTGATAACGCAGATGTCGTTGCTGTATGTGCAGCGATTGAATCTGAGATTGCTGAGCTTGACGATGACGAGAAAATGGAATTTCTAACGGATCTTGGTTTAGATGAGCCAGGACTTAATCGCGTGATTCGTGCAGGATATAAATTACTGCAATTACAAACCTACTTTACCGCAGGAGTAAAAGAAGTGCGTGCATGGACCATTCCTGTCGGTGCCACTGCCCCGCAAGCAGCTGGCAAAATCCATACCGACTTTGAACGCGGGTTTATCCGCGCTGAAGTGATTGGTTTTAATGATTATATTGAATACAGTGGTGAAAAAGGTGCCAAGGATGCCGGCAAAGCGCGCTTAGAAGGCAAAGAGTATATCGTTCACGATGGTGATGTCGTTCATTTTAGGTTTAATGTTTAAAACAATTTAGTTTTACTTGGTATAAGCTTTATTTTTTAGTCTATCTAAATCATATGCCCCAAACTCAGCCATAAAGAAGTTGTTTTTGCTTCCTCCTTCCTTATTTTCTGTCCATGCTACAGCGAAAGGTAGAGAGAAAGTTGGAAATCTGGGGATATAAGAGGCATATGCTTCAACTCCATCATATATACCTTCTGAAGCAGAATAGCGATATCCAGATAAGTTGTGCTGTTCCTTATCTGCATAATGCTTAATTGTCCATATTCCTTCATTTCAACCTTCTTTAGTATTATTCTTCATATAATCCCACCATGAAACATAAGCATTATCAGGTCGGTATGTGTCAGGAGTATTACCACGTGAGTGAAACCATAATGCTGTTGTTCCTATTTTAGGTACTCTAAACTCGGCAATTGTACCCCATAGAGGAAAACTTAAATTTTTTGACCTTACTTGCAGAGATGCTTGCTGAAGAGTACTTGCCGCACAATAACCACTAATTTCCCCACCCAATGGTACGGTACAACTTGATGTATCTTTCTCTTCCCAAGAACAAATTTTTGTATCTCCATTCTTAAGCTTAATGGTGATGGTATCATTTTTTGCTTTGCTATTAGCTTTGCAGTTATAAGAGTATACCTGCATATCTCTTGAGGTTAGGTTTGTCATCTCAACATTCCAACCTGTTCCCCAGCCTGCAAATGCCTGACTGGTTATACCTAAACCTATTAAAATTGAAATAGATGATCTTATTTGCATTTTCTCTCCTAAGTGTCTATAAGATTTGCTTTGATCGCGGAATCATTATATTTACACTTAATGTCTCAAATACAATCAAATATCTTTATGGGTATATTAGGTCTTTTGATCAAATGTATTTACTTTAATATGGGGAAAAGTGCAGTCACTCCACCTGCCATCATCTGAATGGCAATGGCTGCTAGAATAAGTCCCATCACACGCGATATTACCGATAAAGCTTCTTCACTAAGAAAGCGTGCAAGCTTAGGTGTGAATTTTAGTAATAACCAAAACAAGACTGAAACCACAGCACATATGATGCTTGCCATAAAAAATTGCCACAAAGTGAAATCATGTGCATGGGTAATAATAACCGCCATAGCACCAGGACCTGCAATCACGGGAATTGCCATTGGTACCACAGCAATAGACGGTTGCTTTTCATCACTTATCTTCGTTTCACCTTTTTTATGTGTGTGATTGCCCCCTTGAATCATCGACAAAGCAATACGTAAAACAATCAGAGCACCTGCTAATTTAAATGCCCCAATACTGATCCCAAAGAAATTTAAAACCGGCCAGCCAATCCACAGCGAAATCATTAACAATACAAAAATAGCAATGGCACAAATTGTAGCGGTTTTATTACAATCTTGTTCATCTCGACCCGTAATCAATCCAATATAAATGGCTAAGTTACCAATAGGATTCATGATTACAATTAATGCAATAGCGAAACTTAACATCTACTTTCCTTACTTTCTATTAATCTATCTAGCTTATTTAGCCTAGCTTATTGGCAGAGTTTTTTCATTAAAGCATTCAATAAATTTATATTCATTGATTGTTTTAATGGAAGGAAAATTCACCAGCTGTTACAATCACGCTATCTTTGGATTTAGTAACAACAAACGTATGCAGGAAGTATTTAAGGTTTATTTTGCACATCGCACTGTACAAGTGCTTTGGGTGCTTTTTTTCGGCTTTTTAGCACTTAGTATTTTTATAGGCGTATTTAGCAATTACTGGTGGTGGTTATTTTTACCGATTATCATTGCACCTTTTTATGAATGGTATGCCCATAAATATTTATTGCATGCCAAGCTTACTGACAAACGTGGTTTTTTCCGCAATTTCCAAATAAGGCTACATCATGGTCATCATAAATACCCACAGGATGTTGAGCTATTATTTGCACCATGGTCAGCCATTATCTTACATCTTATCCAGACTTATCTTTTGTTTGCACTTATTACTTGGAGCTTTAGTGTAGCACTTGTGCCATTTACATTTGGCATTTTATATTATCTTTTCTACGAATGGATGCATTTAGCGCATCACACCCCTGCCTATCAACCCAAAACGCAGGTTGGGCACAGATTAAAACGCGCGCACATGCGCCACCACTTTCATAATGAAAACTACTGTTGGGGTATTACTAACTATCTAGGTGACTTATGTTTTGGCACATTTAAAGAACGTAATGACGTTGCCAAAAGTCCAACGGCTAAACAAATCTCTGGGTTTAACGAATAGGATTAATGCAATATACCGCTCGTGAATCATTTTGCGGTGTTTAATGTCAAAGAAGTTTTTGATGCGTCTCAATGATTGGATTACAGGTAATAGCTAGGACTATTAGCAAAATCCAATCATTCAGAAGTGCGAAAAATTCAATGATAGAAATTCTGTAAAATGGTTTGCGGGCGGTATATAACCCACTTACGGCTTAAAATATTGTATTTATTCAATTCTCGTTCATGAAACTTATTCATAAACTCACGATTATTAATCTCAGTGTTTAACTCTTTCTGCGCAAGGCTAATCCCATAACGACGGCACCAGCGCTTAACCGTCCATACTTGATAGCCCATCAATTCAGAGGCCTCAAGATATGAAACACCTTGATCATGTAAATCTGTTAAAACTTTTTCAGCGGGTTTGCCATATTTTTTAAGAATATTTAACTCAAAGTTATTGCTATATTGATTTGGCATTTTGTGCTCCTATATGAACAATTCTCTCGACACAAGATGAATTGTCACATAGAACACTTGATCAATCCAATAAAATAAAATAATCAGCTTTATAACAAAAAGCTATGCCTGAATTTGTGTATGTTGACTTTGCATATCCTCTAGCGTCTTTGCTAGATTAATTTTCAGCTTATCCAATGTTGCAATCAGTGCATTTTTTTCATTCAGATCCACACCAACTAAGATCTGCGCATAATGCTGTTTGACTGCTTTATCCAGCTCTTCCAAAACAGCAAGTCCACGCTTGGTGACAATAACGCATTTTGCACGACGATCACTCTCATGTGCAATGCGCTCAATAAGACCTTGATCACTCAAACGATCCAGCACGCGAATAAGATTCTGCGCTTCGATTTCTAGATGTCCTGCTAACTCAATTTGAGTAAGCTTTGGACGAAATCTTGCGTGCACCAGTACACGTCGATCCAAAACATTCAAACCTAATTCTTTTGCATGAAAATTATAAATCTTACGGATTAACAATCCTGTATCGCAAATCGCAAACTCTAACAGTTGTGTTGTCGCATCTGACATGCTTAGCTTATTACCTTTTGACGTTGTGCCTGAAGCTGGATTATAACAATGGCACTCATAATTGTCAGCACTATTCCCGCAAGTGTCAGCCAGTCATAACGATCTGCGAAAAAAAAGACGCCAATGAGGGCTGCAAAAATAACATTGGCGTAATACAGCACAGAGAAACTTTGCGCTTGAATATAGCCTAATGCCAACACCAAAAGATATTGTACAAAGAAAAATAACACACCAATTACAATCAGTATTAAAAGTGCATAAAGCGATATTGCTTGCCAGAAAGGAATACTAACAACTCCAGCAATAATACTTGAAAATAAAAAGTAATAAAAAACAGTCGTCAAGCCATTATCATAGCTTGAAATTTTACGCACCATAATAATTGACAACGCCATGGATAAGCCCGCAGCCAAAGCGACAATGACATAAGGATTCATGATTTTAGCATCTGGCTTTAGAATCATCATAACACCAACAAAACCAATAATTAACGGCAACCATAACGCATGCTGAAACTTTTGTCGCATAAAAATAAATAAGATAAAGGGCACAAAAAATGGTGCTGTATTTGCCAATAGCACGCCATCCACCAACGGTACATGCATGATGGCAATAAATAGAAAATAGCTGATCCCCAAACTAAATACCGTTCTTGCTAAATGCTGCCACGGCACTTGTGTTTTCAATAAATTGACCTGCCATCGATGCTTTTTATACAAGATAATTGGCAAAATCAGAATTAACGCAACTAAACTCTGACTAAATACAATCACAGGCACGCTTAATCCGATATTAAACTTCTTAATTAATGCGGCTTGAAATGCATAAATTAATGCACTTAACAGTGTGAAACCAACCCCTAAATAACTATTTTTCATTGAATTTAACTTAAGCATATATTTTATAATTAATGATTATTATAATTTTTAATTTTTAAAATGCAATATTTACATTTTAAATATAAA
>JAQCCA010000175.1 GCA_027621155.1 Pseudomonadota bacterium
AGGCGGGATTGTTTCTATTTCATTTCTTGGGTCAGGACTTGGTTTAAGTGAAATATTGTACCGATGACAGTATTTCCTGATAGTTCCAACTTTAAAATCAACTGCCTTGGCTGCTTCGTTGTATGTCATGTCTTGCGCTGCAAGCTCTTTTAATACTTCCTCGGCACTTTTTTTGAAACGCTTTTGCATTGCGAATTCAAGGCTATTGGCGTATTGATTAGCTGCCATTGTTGGACTCTCTTATTTTGTCTAAACCTTTGGTTAAAAGCAATGCCAATCCATACTGTTTAATCGAAAGCTTAAACTGGCTCACACTGCTATAACCTAAAAGCTCAGATATCTTAGGCAATGGCGCACACACTCCATTCAAAAACCAACGGCTAGTTGCGCGGTTGTTGGCGTAGTAAGCAATCGTCACGCCCAACATCGGCTTGCCTGTTTTTGATTTTGGTTCTTCAAATTTCATGCTACTTCCTCAAAAAAGCAAACCATTTGTGCTTGAATGTGTTAAAAGAAGCATCTATTAAAAACAGTATTGCCAATGCCGTTGCTTTATATTCAAAGTTGAAAAAATATTTAAGGACAAAGTAAAATATGATAACAAAAGCCAGTGACCTAAGCGCTGCTTTTTTGCCATTGAGTATAAAAAGTTCTCTATGGCTCATTTTCGACTGTCTTTCAATTTCTGATTGTTGCTGCTTTTTATGCTCTTCTTTTGTCATTAGTCTTATTTCTCTACTTGGCAGCTAAACGCTTCATTAATCACATTATAACAGGGCTGTTGAGTGACTGTTAGTGTATTGCCAATGTTCACTGTCTCGTTCATATCATTTACTGCCAATCTTAAATAACGATCATACTTCTGTGACAGTCCTTTTAAAAAACAAAAACCATCTTCAATCTTATCAACGACTGCTTGAACTGGTTTGCCACATTGCCTAAATTGAACTTGCAGCCTTTCAATGTATCTTATCGTTGTTTGGCTTGACTGTAAGTTCAATTCACATTGGTTGATCTTATTGATTTTATCTTGCATGTTACCCGCTGATTGCACATGTTTGCCTTGATAAAACCGCCTTAATTGACGTTGTACCAGTAAATCGGCATAGCGTCTAATAGGGCTGGTGAAATGACAGTATGCTCTAAAGGCTAAGGCTTCATGCTCGTTGGCTTCTACACTGTAACTGGCTCTACCTAAAAAGGGTAATAATGCCTTGTGGTTGGTTGTTTTATTGTATAATTCTTTAATATTAACACTTTCATCACTGAACTTGTGAACGCGATAAGGTATCGGTATCTGCTTTTGCAAACAAAAATCAGCCACGCATCGATTGGCTAATAGCATAAATTCTTGCACCAATTGATAACCGACACTTTCCTCAGCAATCTCATTAACACCACCGTCTTTCATGCGGTTTTGCATGAGCTTTTCGCTTATTTGCGTCATGACCTGAAACGCTTTGCTTTGTTGATTAGCGTTGCTGTCAATGAGCTTAGTAATTGTCGCTTGATCTAATCTGAACTTGCTTCTAATCACACTGGGATAAATCGTGTAATGCTGTACGTGAGCATTATTATTTAATGACATAGCAACTGTCCACGTCATACGATCTTTATGTGGCAGTAATGACGCTTGGTACATGGTCTGGTTGTGCAACATAGGCATTTGCTTTGATGCGCCATAGTACGTAAAGCATTGCTTAATCGCTTTGTGATCTTCTTGACTGGACTCTGGCACAAGCTCAGACACATCAGCAATATGAATACATACCTCTAAGCCATCGTCTTTTAACGTCACCGAAAAAGCATCGTCTAAATCTATCGATGAATCGCTATCAATTGTAAAGCAATGGTCTTTGGTGTGATCCTTGCGGTTTGCCCAGTTGATATTAGGCTCAGCAAATGTTCTTGGCTTAAAGTAACTACCTAAAGCCACTTTGTCTAGTTGTGCTATATCGGTGATATTGCCGTTTTCATCTGCAATGTTTTTCAATCGATCAATTGCTCTTTTAGCGTCACGCTCTCGATTGATTAAAACAAGCAGTTTGGTTTCATCTTCAATCTGCTTTTTAAATGTGTCTACTGATTCTTTAGGGTTTGTCTGTTTTGTGCCTAAAGTAATCATTACGCAATCACTGGTTAAGTACCAAGATATTTGTCTGATCTCAACATCAGCAGGGCAGATTGCTTTTATCCACTCGGCACACGCATTCTGCTCAACTAGGTACGGAAAGTCTTTGTTTGCTTTTGCGTTAATATCAATGCCGTTGTCTTTGAGCTGATTAAGCATGGCTTGTGCTGCTAATTGCTTGGCTTCTTTCTTGTTCGTTGATGTGGCACTTACAATTAGGTCGTCTACATAGCAGATATACTCAAAAGCAGAATGATTGTCTTTAATGATTGCCTTTGCTTTAAAGTCTAAACTGGTAATTACACCTTGCTGTTGCAGCTCCAATATCAACGCAGCAGGAGTTTTATTTTGCTGATCATCTGGTTGCGCTTTTGTTGTCACTGGTGCTTTTACTGCGCCTTTAAACTTTTGTGCTTCTTGTCGTTTGACTTCTTTATATTTTTGGTGAAATTCATCTAATAGCAAAATCTGATCAAGTAACTGTTGTGCTGCTTGTGCTTTCGCTTTCTTTTTTGAGGTCGTTAATGCTTTAGTTGTAAGTTTGTTAAGTGTACAAATACATTCATATTGACGCTGTGGCTTAATATCAAACTCGTTAAAATGATATTCAACTGGTTCAATAAATCCTGCTTGCTCTAACTCCAGTAATTGCGATACTGGGTTGTTCGATGCAAATGGTATAATATTTGTCGCTTTATTTTCTTTATCTTCTTTACCTTGCTGACTGTCTGAATCTGTTAATTCATGAATATTGCTAACACCTTTGATTTTTGCCTTTGGTTTAGCGTTAATATCCATTTTAGACTGAATATCTAAAAGTAGTAATTCAGCCGCCTTGCGCTTCGCTTTCTCTTTTGATGATGCTGTCTGTGTTATCGATTCAAAACCATTCACTGACATTTTACACGTAAATGTTTTGTTATGCTCTGATCCGTAAACGTCAATATCACAAACTGGTGCATTTATTAGCCTTTTTTGTGCTAATTCATTAATCACTGCTAAAGGTGTTTTCACGCAACAATCTCCACTTTCTGATTCTCAATCATCGCCAACCACTTACCAAATCCCGCGGGGCGCTGTAGTCGTCTTTGCCTTAACTGGCTCATCGCAATATTACACCAATGCTTGAAGTTTACCGCATTACTGTAGTAAAAGTCATTGTTGCTCGCCATGTGATAGAGCCATTGGTAAACTTCTTTGTCGCTGCCAATCACAACGCCTTGGCGCTTGACGTAATCGATGATACCAACCAACGCAACCGTTTGCGAGTAGGGCAGTTTGCCTTGGAAAAACGTTTGTTCCGCTTCACTGGCTAAGTCATGGCGCAATCGTTTGTCACTAAATTTTGGCATCTCAATATCTGCCAATGTTGGCACTGAAAGTTGTTGCTGCACGCTTTGAGGTGCTTTTACATGGTCAGTTTCACTATTTTCCCACAGCGCACTTAACAGCTTATTTTTACCGCCATTAGCCGCTTTTAATGGCACTTTGACAAGCAAATAGTGGACTCCATCGAACAAGTCACGGAAAGCGATATCTGGCTCGTCAAGCAAGATTTCCGGCATGGTTCAAATCCAGTATACACATGAAGGCAACTTTTGATAGCATTTAGAGAGCCGTTTATTTATCATTTAATTACGACAAAAAACGAAAACAAACGGCTCATTATATGCAACCTAAACGACTCACTCACAACCAAAAGAAACAATTACTAACTGACTGTATTCATTCAGGATGTGTCACTGAAATTTCCAAAAAGCACAATGTTACTCGCAAAACTGTGTATTCTCATATCAACAAGGTCTCTGAAGCGATAGATCAGACATTGAGTAAACCTGATGATGTCTTATTTTACGTCCCCGTAACTTGGGAATATATAGCTATGATTGTTACGCTCTTATTTATCATTTGCAAAAGCAGTGTTAGAAACATTATTTACTTTATCAAACACGCCTTTGATGTTGATATTTCAGTTGGCAATGTTTGCTCAATTCTCGATGAAGCAACTGCCAAGGCAAAAGAAGTTAATGACAGTTATCGTTTTGATAGTTGCAAGAACAGTGCCACTGACGAACTTTTTCATCAGGGTAATCCAGTGCTAGCTGCCATTGATTTGGACTCACAGTTTTGTCTAGAGCTTCAACAAGAAGATACACGTGATCACAATGCTTGGGGATACCATTTACTCAACATGATGGATAAAGGCTATAACCCTGATCACAACGTAATGGACGGTGGTTCAGGCATGGATAAAGCATTCGCTGAAGTTCTACCTAACGTGAAGGTTAGATATGACCATTTTCATGTTACACAAAGCATCAAAGAGGCCTCTAGATTTCTGAAGAACAAGTATGAGTCTTCAGTGACTAACTGTGTAAAGCAATCAACGAAGCTTGATAAAGCGAAAACCAAACAGCAACAACAAAATCAGGGATATCATCTTAAAAAGGCAGTCAAAGAAATGGAAAACTACGATTATATTTACAACCAGTTCTCAACCTTAACCAATTGGTTGCAATATGATGTACTACAGCTACAAAGTGTCTCTCCAGAAGATAGAGATTCAATGTTTGACTTTATCATCTATGAGCTCGAAGAGCTTGCTAAAAGACACCCTCATCGTATTCAATCTATTGTAACCACATTAAAAAACAACAAAGCAAAACTGCTGGATGTCGTCAATGAGCTTAATACAGAGTTTGAAAGCTTAGCAATCAAGCATGCTATCAGCGTCTCAGATATCTGGGATATATGTAATAACGCCAGATATAATCTCGATGGCAATCAGTATGATATTAATCTGATTAAGTTCTATGACAAACACGGAGATCGCTTTGATCATATTGAAGATGATGTGCTAAACACCATTGCTACCGTTCATCGATCAAGCTCTCTAATCGAAACGCTTAACAGCCGATTAAGACCTTATCTTGATCCTCGCAAAGGATTTAAAAAAGAGCGATTTGAACTTATCCAATTCGCGCTTAATCACATCCCTTTAATGCGCTCTGCTAACGAAAAAATGAAAGGTAAATCAACGGCTGAGATATTCACTCAAGTTGATCATATTGACTTCATTTCTTTGTTAGGCTTTCAGCGATTTAAAAGAGTCGCATAAGTTACCTAAATTTTTAAACATCATGTGTACGAATAAAGCATACCAAAATGGGAAGAATTCGTCATGCATTGTGTTTACTAAAATACCTCTTTTCTGAACCATGCCGAAAACCCGCGACAAAACGTGATGGTTATAGCACGCCGATCATGGTTGAACATACTAAAATATTAGAGAAAAAAGTATATTTAAGAATCAAACCTGT
>JAQCCA010000176.1 GCA_027621155.1 Pseudomonadota bacterium
TGAATTTGCAGTAGAAAAATATCCCATTTTTATTGCAAAGTGGTCTAGACAATGGGGAGTACTTTAGTGATTGTTGCACCAATGACAACTTCATTACGCGGCTGGCATGTGTTCAAATAGAGCATCAAGCAAAAACGGGTGAAGTCGCACTTGATCAAATTAGAACAATTGACAAAATCCGTCTGAAAAAGAATATGGGCTTGCTTGAAACTAGATTTCATCGCAATATTTATAGCGTTCTTACTGAAATATTTAGTAAATAATCAAGCATGTGAACGAGTTACTTTGTTTGACATAAATTGCTTGAGTGTCTCAATAATGTCTTGATTTGCTTCGGGCATTATTTCGGCATTAAGCTTATCAATACTTACCCATTTCCCCTCTTGCCCTTCTTGAGGTGCAATTTCTCCTTGATATTGCGTAATCACAAAACAATGAAGCTCAACGGATTTATGTTGATAGTGATGTGCCTTAACCAACAATGATTCAAACTTCGTAACATCAATGCCAACTTCCTCTTTAAGCTCGCGCTTAAGTGCATTATGTGGCAATTCTTGAGCCTCAAGTTTGCCGCCTGGAAACTCCCAAAGTCCGGCTAAATCCTGAGTTGATTTACGCCTAGTTAAAAAAACTTGATTTTTTTGGTCATTTAATATGACTCCAACAGCAACTTTGATTAAAATCATCGCTAATTAACAAACACTTAAACAAATCAAACATGTCGCATAGCTTAACAAAGCAATTTCTAATTGCCATGCCTAATTTGCAAGATAATGCATTTGAACGTTCTGTCATTGTCATGTGTGAAGATAGTGACAAGAACGCCATGAGCCATATGGAATTTGACCATGCTTAAATTAATCGGACTTGATTATGGCAAGTCACGCATAGGGATTGCCAGTGGGCAGATGATTACCAGAACTGCTACACCAATTGCAACCATAGCCGCCAAACAAGGCGAGCCTGAATGGCATGAGCTTGATAAGATTATTAAACAATGGCGTCCCAGTGATATTATTGTGGGACTGCCTATTGATGCTAAAGATCAAGAAACGAAAATCACTGAAGAAGCACGTGCGTTTGCACAAAAGGTTGAGCTTAGATATCAAAAGCCCGTGCATTTAATCTCAGAAACCTTCTCAACGCGTGAGGCGCGTTGGCGCCTAGAGGAAGTGCAAAACAAATCTAACCGTCACCTTAAAGTCGATGCATTTGCCGCTTGTGTTATTTTAGAGACCTGGATGAACGAGCAGAGTTAAATCACTTACAGCAACTATATTTCTGATCTATACTAGTCGAAATATCTACAACATGGAGTTTAGTGTGACGATTTATAGCTTTCTCTCACATCACTTAATTATTGGCTCAATACAAAGCATCGCTATTGCGCTATTAATGTATTTTTTATATCGGTTTTTGCAGTGGTATTTTACACGGAAAATTGATAATGCAACCAAGCTCAAACGCAAACTTTCACGCCTTCGCTATCTATTGATTGCTATTTTTGTCTTTTGCTTGATAAAAATATGGGTTAGTGATTTTAGTCACATTCTCACTGCTTTAGGCTTGGTCGGTGCGGGTTTAGTGGTTGCCAATAAAGAAACGATTATGAATTTTATTGGCTCGTTTATCATTATGTGGCGCGATCTTTTTAGTGAGGGTGATTATATCGAAGTGCAAGGTCAAGAAGGATATGTTTATCGCTTGGGACCTTTGTATTATACATTAGCCGAATACCCGCCAAGTGACAAAAAAACCAAGGGCAAATACATTCGCATCCCAAATGCCTCCGCCATTACTGGCGTTATTATCAACTATTCACAACCTGCGGTCCCCTTTAAAGGTAAAATTCAATTTAAAGTGACTTATGCACAATATATACATCTTAAGATCTCTGAGTTAAAAACCACGCTAGATAAAGAGCTTACTGACTATCTTAAAACACTGAATAAATCACAATTAAACACGCTGACATCAACAACGATTAGTCTTTATGAACAACCGGATATTGATAAGCCAGAGCTTATTGATATCACTATGAGTTATCAATGCTTATTTGAACATAAAAAATCACTGTCAACGCTCCTTAATACTTCTTTATTGCAAGCACTGACAGAAACCGATCAACGCAAAAGCATGGCAAAAGAATAACCAAGCCAATAATAACTAAACAGCTTCCCTCAACATCTCTTGTATTCTATCCAAGCCAAGCTTAATTTCATCAAAGCTTGGTCCAAAGCTTAAACGCACATATTTCTTCAAGCGCGTATTCACGACTTTGCGCCTTTGCCCAGGGTTAACATCAAAGAACTCACCTGGCACACAAATCACTTTGTATTGCAAAAAAGCTTTGAAAAACTTCATACCATCAGCAAGACTCTCTGGCAGGTTCTCCAAAGAGGCAAAGCAGTAAAAACCACCCTCAGGCACTCTTGATAACACAAAGCCCATTTCTTTAAGGCGCGAGACCATATAATCACGTTTTTTAACGAATTCATTCTGAATCGAATCAGCTTCCTGATCAGCATGTTTAAGATCCAATAATGGCACAACTGCCTTTTGTATCGCGTGTACCGCGCCACCATCTAAAAATGATCCGGCTGAAGCAATGCCCTCAATGACTTCTTTTGGACCCAATGTCCATGAAATACGCAGCCCTGGATAACGCCAGTTTTTAGTCAACCCATCAACAATCAAAATATTGTCTTTCTCAACATCTTTGATATATGCAGCAGCACTTAGTGTTTTTTGGTTTTGCTCATATAAATAATGCGAATAAAACTCATCAAAAATCATCGCACAACCAATCTTTTTTGCTGAGTCAATCAAGTGTTTTAACTCATCGCCAATAATGATCTGTCCTGTTGGGTTACATGGATTAGACAACAGCATTGCCCCCAAGCCCATGTTAATCATCGCTTTTTCCATTTCATTAACATCAGGCTTAAAACCATCAGCAATGCGATAAGAAACCGGCATCGACACAAAGCCACCAAAGACATTTAATAACTCTTCATAAGCAGTGTAATCTGGCAAGAAATGCCCAAGATTAATATTATTCATCGTCGCAGCGATCCGACAAAGTGCTGAGCGACCGCCTGACGAAATGGCTACATTTTCGTAAGTATATTGTGACTTTTTATCAAAGCGATAACGCTGGTTATATAGCTCAGCCACTGCTTTTCTAAGCTCAACATCGCCCGCGACAGGGCTATACTCAGCTGAGATTTGATCTAATGAAATATCTTTTAAACGCGCAGGGCTTTGAGGCATGTCTCCTGTTTCAGGCGCGCCTTGACCTAAATTAGCCCACTCAGGATTACCATAATAAAAACCATGCGCTTGCGCCTTCGACATAACATAAATCACCCCAGTTTTTGGGACTTTTTTAAAACTGCTTTCCATTTAATTTCCTTTGTTTAAATGATTTTCCAACCATTGCGTTAATTGCGCTACTTCATCTTTCTTCAGCCATAACCCAAGCTTACTTCGACGCCATAATAATGCATCAACATCACGCACCCATTCATGTTCAATCAAATACTCAACCTCTTGTTGATAAAGGTTATAACCAAAACATATACCTAGATCATCATAAGATGTTGCATCCTTTAACATATCAACACTTTGCATACCATACGATGATGCTAAGCGATAACTGTGTTTGTCTTGAAGCCATGGATAAGTTGCATTTAGCTTCATCAAAATCTCAGCAAAGGAGCTTGCCTCACCACCAGGTGTTGCGACTTTATCGGTTGTGCACGCTTGCATTTCTGGGAAAAAAGGAACCAACTTATCCACCACATGTTTGGACAACGTGCGATACGTCGTAATCTTACCGCCAAAGATTGATAATACCGGTAATTTACCCTGATCATCTTCAAGCTCTAGATGATATTCACGCGTGATTTTAGAGGGATCCTTAGCATGATCATCATACAACGGACGCACACCAGCATAGCTCCAAATAATATCTTTTGGCGCAATTTCACTCTTGAAATAACCATTAATCAGTTGACATAAATAATCGGTTTCTTCCTGACTAATAGCAATATCTCGTGGATCACCTTGATAATTAACATCCGTCGTGCCAATCAAGGTAAATTCATTATCATGCTCAGCCGTAAAGCCATATGGCAGCGCAAAGACAATGCGTCCATCGGCATTCTGCAGGATATACGCATGATCGCCTTCATATAACTTCGGCACGACAATATGACTGCCTTTGATCAGGCGCACTGCCGATTTAGAACTTGTTTCTAGCACATCATGAATGACATCAGCAACCCAAGGCCCTGCGGCATTAACAACGGCTTTAGCAAGCACCATTACTTCATCACCTTTGTCATTTACAAGTTTCGCCTGCCAGCTATTTTCTGCCTTTTTCACCTCGACACATTGATATGGCATCAAGATTTTAGCGCCATGCGCTTTGGCCTGTTGTGCATTAAGCATCGTCATACGCGCATCATCAATCCGACAATCAGAATAGGCAAAACCAACACTGAAATCATCAATAAGATTCTCACCTTCGAGGGTATTGACTAATGATATTTTTTGCGACTTCTTTAATGACATTTTACCCGCGAGAAAATCATATAAAAACATACCAATACGAATCATCCATACCGGACGCAAGTGCTTGGCATGCGGCAACACAAAACGCAAAGGGTGGATAATGTGTGGCGCTTTCTTGAGTAATACTTCACGCTCTTTCAAGGCTTCTTTGACGAGTTTAAACTCATACTGTTCTAGATAACGTAAACCGCCATGCACAAGCTTACTACTGGCTGATGATGTCGCTGAAGCAAAGTCTTTTGCTTCACATAATGTAACATCTAAACCTCTTAGTACGGCATCAACAGCCACCCCTGTACCATTAACCCCGCCACCGATCACCAAAATATCGGTATGAATAACATTCTTTTCTTGCTTTTCTTGTGCTTGCATGACTTTATTTTCACCGTTTAGGTTGGATACGCAGTTTGCTATTGTATACTCACCACGGTCCATTTTACAGCCTTTATTGCTTTAAGCCTGAGCCCGCACACGCCTCTGCACAATCATTTACAAGTGGGATATAATTGTATCAACTTTGCTAAACCTTGCTAAAATTTTGTTATACTGTGCGCGGTCATAGTCACTGGGAAATTGTGAGCGGTATAAGTAGGAAGAACGATGAAAAACGCAAAACAGCGTTATTCAATCTGGATGCTATGTATTTTTATAGCTGCTTGCATCGTGCTGGTTATCCAAAGCCTGCTGCTTCCAACGATTAATCTGTGTTGAGTGCACAGCATACTTTGAGGAAATTTCATTAATCGTTAAATCGCCTTTTATCGCATCCAAAGCAACCTTGGCTTTAAATTCTGCTGTATAGCTTTTATTCTTTTTAGCTGGCATTTCTTACCTCCTGATTTGGCACAC
>JAQCCA010000007.1 GCA_027621155.1 Pseudomonadota bacterium
CGTCTAGAGGCCTAGGACACCGCCCTTTCACGGCGGTAACAGGGGTTCGAATCCCCTTGGGGACGCCATCATTAAAACCGCGTTAAGCGGTTTTTTTGTTTCTAGGGATCAGAATTTTCACGCTTAAAACATCTTCAGCAAATCACCATCTGTGCTATACTTTGCAGCATTATGGACAACACGAGCAGCATATGGGTAAAGAACTCGTTCCTAAAAAAAACACCTTACCAATACCAGCACTTTCTGATACGGATGGCTTAGATAGCTACATCCGCTTTGCCAGCAGTATCCCGATGCTTTCTGAGGAAGAAGAAAAAGAACTAGCGCATCGCTTACGCCAACAAAATGATATTGATGCAGCACAAAAGCTGATTCTTTCACACCTGCGCTTTGTCGTTAAAGTTGCACGTGGATTTTCAGGTTACGGTTTACTGATTACTGATTTGATTCAGGAAGGTAATATCGGCTTGATGAAAGCCGTGCGACGCTTTGATCCTGATGTCGGCGTGCGCCTTGTCTCCTTTGCTGTGCATTGGGTTAAAGCCGAAATGCATGACTATATTTTGAAAAACTGGCGTATTGTTAAAATCGCGACCACCAAGGCGCAACGCAAACTGTTCTTTAATTTGAGAAGTAGCAAAGAACGCTTGGGTTGGTTTAGTGATGAAGAAATCCAAAGTGTCGCCAAAGAGCTTGGTGTTAAGCCTGAAACCGTCCTTGAAATGGAGAAACGCATGAATGCCTATGATATGGCATTTGATGCACCGGTTGAAGAATCAGGTGATGAGTCAAGTTTTCATCCGGCTTTATATCTGGAAGATCAATCAAGAAATCCCGAGCAGACAGCTGTTGAGGATGACTATGAGGAAAAAGTTCAAGGTAAATTACAAGAAGCCATTGATAAGCTGGATGCACGCAGTAAAGACATCATCTTATCGCGCTGGTTTGCTGAAGATAAACTCACCCTTCACGATTTAGCAGCAAAACATGATGTATCTGCCGAGCGCATTCGCCAAATTGAAGAACTGGCAATAGATAAGCTCAAACGTGCTGTTGCGCGCATCTGAATCACTTCGCTGCTGTTAGCTCCGCCATGCCATCGGCTTTAGTTAAGCTAAGACTTATGATTAACGCTCCTAACCAAAGTACTAGCATCGCATAAAAGCTGTAGTGATATACCGCAGCACTCGGACTAAAAAGGGATAAATTAAATACACTTAACATACTGCTTAAGACAATTGCTGTTAATGCCACACCCATCGATGCCGCAAATTGACGAATTGTGAAATCAATTGACGTTGCATTAGCTGCTTGATCCGCATTAAGATCCATATAGGTTAATGCGCCAATGGCTGAACCTATCAAAATCGTATTCGAGCCATACAAAAACTCAACAATCACAATATAAATAACCGATGAATGCTGCTCAATATGCGCAATACCCACAAGCCAGATCATTGCCAAAACCAGATTTACTTGCAAAACAGCTTTAAAGCCAAAGCGCGAAATAATACGATTGGCAAGCCCTCTAAAGGTCAAATAACCCACCGCAATGGGCAAAGTCAGAAGTCCCGAGGTTGCCGCATCAAAACCAAAACCTTCTTGATACATCAAAGGCAGCAATAGTGAAACACCTGCTGTTAATGCAAATGAGATGGCGTTCATTGATACTGCTGTTTTAAATGTTTTGACTTTAAAAACAATCAAATCAAGTACTGGATTAACCTTCTTCAAGCAGTGCACCACCAGTATCAGCAATAACACAATGCCAATCACAATACTCGTATAAACAACACCTTTACTGACAATATCATAATGCCCAATCATCTCGACCCCGAAGGTGACAATTACCAAAGCAAAACCTGCAATTAAGAACCCAACAATATCAAAGCGCTTTAGCGTCTTAACGACATGCCGCTGAATATAAATACACCCAGTGATCAACGCCAAAAAACCAATTGGCAGATTAATAAAGAAGATCCAATGCCAACTTAGAGTATCGCATATTACCCCACCGACAAAAGGACCCAATACATAACCGAGCATCGCAGGCGTGAAGATAACCCCTTGCACCTTGATCAGCTCTTTGCGTGAGAATAATCGCAAGATAATAATCCGTGCCACAGGTGTCATAAAAGCGCCACCGACACCTTGCAAAAAGCGGCAAATCGTTAGCATCACCACCGAGTTTGATACGCCACAAGCAAGTGATGACAAGGTAAAAACTATTACTGCAAACAAAAACACTCTCTTCGTGCCAAAGCGATCAGTAGACCAACCACTAATCGGAATAAAAACCGCAAGACTGATGTAATAACTTGCTACCGCAAATTTAAGCAGGATTGGGCTAATGCCAAAATCTCTGGCAATACTGGGAATAGCGGTATTAATAATGGTGAGATCTAGGAACTCCATAAAAATCACCACCGCAACAATAAGCGGCACTATCCGACGAATCGTCGCCATTGATGAATCTGAGACCTGCATCATCCACACTCCAATATAAAACTGATCTCAAGTCTATACGAATACTATGCCTGTATCAAATGAAGAGTTGAACAAAGCTTGCTACATCCCAAAAATCGACGATATAAATATCTGTAAACAAATAAGTACAAGTAACACCAACATTGGAGAGAAGTCCATGCCACTTTGTGTTGGCGGGATAATTCTACGCGCTTTTCTAAGCAAGGGCTCAGTTAGCTGATGCAATGCTATCAAAGCTGGGTTATATGACCCTTGCGCAAACCAACTGGCAATCGAGCGAATAAAGATCAAGATAATATACATCCAGATCACCGTTAGAATAAGCTTTATCACTGCAACAAACCAAATAATACCCCATGGGATATAGAAGCTTTTTGCACTTAGCATTTGTATTAAAATAATTTGCAACAATAACACAACATATGCCAAAACAATGGCGGCAAAATCCAGACCAAAAAAACCAGGAATAACGCGACGCAATGGTTTTAACAAGGGGTTAGTGATACGCATAATCAACTGACAAAACGGGTTATAAAAATCAGCCTTTACCCATTGTAAAAAAAACCTAAGCATTACCGCATAAGCAAATAAGCTAAAGATAATCTCTATTAAGAAAAGTCCAACATTATTAACGGCATTAATCATACTTTATCCTTTTGTTCATCATGTGTTAACGCATTACCAAACTGGCTTGCCAGCTCTTGTGAGCGTGAGAGGTTCTCTTTGATCGCTTTTGCAATACTCTCTTTAAACCCTGTTTCTGAGAAAGCTTTTAATGCCGCAGCGGTCACCCCTCCTTTTGAGGTGACATTTTGACGCAAGTTTGACAAGGTTTGTGTGCTTTCTAGCGCCATTTTGCTTGCACCAAAGGCGGTTTGCGTCACGAGCAATGCCGCTTGTTTTTCACTTAATCCTAGTGATATTGCCACATCAATCATATGCTCCATCATCAAGAAAAAATACGCAGGTCCTGAGCCTGAAACCGCAGTTGTGACATCAATTAAGTTCTCATGATTAACCCATGTAACAACACCAACTTTATGCATAATTTGCTCAGCCATTTCTTTTTGCTGACGCGATACATATTCATTAGCAAAGAGCGCGCTCGCTCCGCAGCCAATAAGACTTGGCGTATTTGGCATAGCGCGCACAATCGCATAATCCCCCACAAGCCAATGCGCAATTTGCGCCAAGGTAATACCCGCTGCAATCGAGATAAATAAGGGTTTATTTTGCTTATGTAATGCCGTTTTAACCGTAAACATCAGCTCTTTTAACGATTGTGGTTTAACGCATAGCATAATAATATCAGCATTTTTCACTGCATCCTCAACACTTTGTGTTGTATTAACACGAAACAGCTGATTGAGCATATCCAGTTTTTCTTGGTTGCGATCAACCACCGTAATTGATTGACCAGAAACACCATCACTAACTAACCCTGCGATAATACTTCTTGCCATATTACCGCCACCTAAAAAGCAAATTTGAGCATTAACCATTTTAAATCCTTTTTCCTATTTCTCTTAATTTTTTTAACTTTCTTAATTATTGGCACCTACACTTTTTCTAAAATGCTAACTCCAACTAATTATTCTTTATACATTTCTTTTTTGTCTATGCAGCCTTGCATTCACAACCCTCACATAAATATGATCATAAATGTAATTAAAAACAAGCGCATAGCACAAATAAAAAAATATAAAACCTAAGTTCACCGTAAATGCCGCAATAAAAGGTAAATGTAAGAACATAATCACAAAGGGCATACTAACCAGACATAACGACAACTCAAACAAACAAGCATGCACGACCCTTAACCAAAATTTCCGTTTAAAGCGCACACCACCACATTTGTTTTCGATCACATCAAATAGCCAGTTATAAATAAAGTTCCAAAGCATTGCCGCAATCGCAAGAATAACAGCCAAAGCGCCCAGTGCGACTGCGTTTTTCTTAAGCACAAAATACGATAATGGAATCACAATCAACAAGGCGATAAATTCAAACGATAGCATATGGACAATGCGTCCTTTGATGCTCATTTTTTGCTGGCTCATGCTATCTGTTATCGTATTTTAAAATTCTCATGTCGTGCATTGTTTCAAATTGGTTCCTTAAACTCAAGGTTTTGTAACCACTTCACTGATCTTTTCGCGTAACAGCCACACCAAACTTACTAATCACAATCGAGCCAATAACGGCAATGATCCCGCCAATGACAGAAAGAATACTTGGAATTTCGGATAAGAAAATAGCCGCTAAAATCAACGTGAATATTGGCATGAGATACAAAGCGCTTGATGCCGCCGCTGCCTTGATATGTTTAAAGGCGTACCCCCATAGTAAATAAGCAATGGCTCCAGGGAAAATACCCATATAAACAATAGTTAAGAGGTGTGACATATCCGAATGTATTACTGATTTTATTGCCTCGGGTGCAAAAATCATCAACATTAACGTGCCTAGCCACATGCAGTAACACACGACTTCAATCGGGTGGTAGCGTGCTAAGAACTTCTTTTGAAAGCATGAGTAAATCGCGCCTGAGCAGGTCGCACCATAGACTAATAGCACACCAGCAAATCCGGCGTTATTATGACTTCCTAAAAGTATCACCAGCACACCGAATAAACTAATCACAAATCCTAAGACGCCATAACGATTAACCCGCTCTTTAAATAAAATCATAGCTAAAACAGTAACGATAATCGGCAATTGCGCAACGATAAAGTTTGCTAGTCCCGCACTTACCGTTTTCTCACCTTCATTTAACAAAATGTTATAAGAAAAAAAGCCGAAAAAACCAAGAACAGCAAATACCATTAAGTCTTTAAGTCGTGGCAATTGTTTATTTTTGATCAGACAAAATGGAATTAAGGCAGCAATAGAAGCCACAAAATAGCGTGACAAGGCCAAACCACCTGCTGAAAATGCTTCCATCACATAACGAATACCGACAAACGCAGATGCCCATAAAACAACGGTTATGATCAGTGCTATCAATGCCTTTTTCTCGTTGGTCATACTTTCTCTTCTCTTAATTTTGATGTGATATAGCTATTCCATAAATGCTCTTGTGTTTAGTTTCTAAATATGCTTGAGTAATTTTTTATTATGATATTGCAGTTAATAGCTCATTCTATTGGCAAAATATCATCATACAAAAGTGCCCAGCAGATAACGAAAATTGTACAGAAAGCATTTGTGGATTAGCTATATACTAACTTAATCACCTCAACACTGACTAGCAGTTTACTTCATTTGCTTAGTTTTTTATTTACTATTAAACTACGCGCAATTTACTAAACAGGGCTCAATAACCACATGAAAGAAATTGTCTTTGCATCAAGTAATAAAGGAAAAATCAAAGAAGTCAGTGCGATATTATCGCCCTTGGGCTTTAAAGTCATTGCACAAACAGAGTTTAATGTCCCCGACGCTGACGAGACCGGCTTAAGCTTTGTTGAAAACGCTATTTTAAAAGCACGACACTGTGCACAATTTACGGGGCTTCCAGCCCTTGCCGATGACTCTGGTTTATGCGTTGATGCCTTAAAGGGAGCGCCTGGGATTTACTCAGCACGCTTCTCAGGCGGGCATGGTAATGATGAAGCAAATATCGATAAACTGCTTCATGATATGCAAAATGTTACAGATGATAAACGTCAAGCCCACTTTCAATGTGTTCTAGCCTTGGTAATGCATGAACATGACCCCATGCCTGTGATTGCTGAAGGACGTGTTGACGGCAGTATCACACATGCGCGTCGTGGCAGTAATGGCTTTGGTTACAACCCTGTTTTTTTACTGCCTGAATATCAGCAAACGATGGCTGAAGTATCTAATGAGGTTAAAAATAGTGTGAGTCATCGCGCTCGCGCGTTGGCAAAACTCAAAGAGAAACTCCACCGCCTTTTGTAGAAAAAAATGATACTTCAAGATGATTTTCTTGATACTTTACATTACACTGAAGCGCAATATTGTTTGCTAACTATAGGTTATATTTAAGATGAGCAACAACGACAAGAAAGAAACACCAGAAAACAAAAAAGAACAAGCACTTCCTGCAGAGACAACTAAAGCTGAAGGTAGTGAGACAAAGCAGACTGATACCTTGTTTGAGTTTCCTTGCCGATTCCCAATTAAAATCATGGCAAATCCTCAAAAAGAAGTTGCTGAGTTTGTCCTTAATACCCTAGAGAAATACATCGAAAATCCTGAGAAAATTGAGTTCACCACCCGTGAAAGCAAAACCGGTAAATACATCTCTATCACCGCAATCTTTGAAGCAACAAGCAAAGAGCAGCTTGATAATATTTATCAAGCATTAAGTGGACATCCTGAGATTCACATGGTGCTTTAACAGATGTCAATCCTCATTAAAAATTTGGGATTACAGGACTACGAGTCAGTTTATCAGTCAATGGTTGAGTTTACACAATCACGCACCGAGGATACTCAAGACCAAATCTGGCTTGTTGAGCACACGGCTGTTTTCACCCAAGGTCGTCACGGCAAGCCTGAGCATATTATTAATCCTAAAAACATCCCTGTTATCCAAAGTGATCGTGGCGGTCAAGTCACCTATCACGGACCAGGGCAAGCGGTTATTTACTTTTTGTTTGATCTTAAACGCCTTAATTTAGGTGTTAAAGACTTTGTTTGCACGATTGAGAAATCATGCATGCACTTACTAAAAACCTATGGCATCAGCAGTCATACCATTGAGAATGCACCAGGTATTTATGTTGATCAGGCTAAAATTGCATCACTTGGCTTACGTGTTAAAAAAGGGTTAACCTATCATGGTCTTGCCATTAATGTAAATATGGATCTGACACCATTTAGCTATATCAACCCTTGTGGTTATCAAGGCTTGAAAATGACACAAATTCACGCGCATAACCCTAGAATCAGCATTACCGATGTATTGAATGACTATGCCCAAATATTGACTCAAAGGTTAGATAACTCAATTTTCAGTTAGACCCATCATGAGATTATTGTCATAATAGCCAAAGATTCATTTGACGCGCATAGGCTATGCAATTAAAACCTAAAAAACTACTTCTTAATACCAAGCAACCCTTTGGCTTGTGGTTTTTGTTATTAACCTCACTATTTTATAGCATGGGAACAGCTGCCATTACGGTACACTTTTCTGGCTTTATTCATAGCATTGCTGATAGCACACAAGAAGGGTTAACCCCTGATATTTTAGCCATCAACTTTAACCTTGTGACTAATCTCTTTTTATATAGTGCCGCAGGATTAATCGGTGGCATTTTAGGTTATATGATCGGTCATCGCCGCTCGATGATTATCGGTATGCTTTATTCATTTGTCGCACTTATTCTGTTATCACTTAATAACTTATCCTTAATTGGTTTTTCCGCTTATGTTATTGGTGTAGGCCTTGTCATTCCCAATTTATTCACTACATTAAGCTTTCTTTATACCCAAGATGATCCCAGACGCCACGCCGGTTTTACTTTGATGTATATGGCGAAAGTACTTGGTGCAGCACTGTCCTTGTCAATTGGTGGCTCATTGCAGCATTTAAGCTATCAAAACTGGTTTATCATTATGGCGGTAGTCACCCTATTTGCTGTGCTTGTTTTCTTAGCTGGTGGCATTTATCTTAATCGCAATATTGGTTTAATTGATGGTGTTGAAGCAAAATACACTCCATCGACTTACAGCGTTATATTTATTTTAATCGTACTCTCCTCATTGACTGATTTCTTATTACATTATCAGCGCGTGTTACAAGCGATTATTATCTCTTTAGCACTTATCGCGATTGTCATCATGCTTATCTATGCATATCTTGAAAAAGATGAAACTCAGCGCAAACGCAACCGCTTGCTACTTATTCTATTAGCCCTTAGCGTGTTTTTCTGGCTAGCTGATAAGAGTATTATTACTATTTTTCTTAACTATCTAACCCTTTTTAACCGTGACTATGGCTTCTTTAACGCCAAGAGTTTGTCGGCTGATTTCTTTTTTGAAGCCAATATTGCTTTGGTGCTTATTATTGGTTTTGTCTCGGCAGTGCTGTGGAATAAGAATAAACACAGGCAACATATGAAGCGCTTAATTCGCTTATTTAGTCTTGCCACACTCTTTATGGCATTAGCATCGGGCTTGTTGTTTTTCAGTTTTTTCTCGCAATCATTAAACCATTTTGCAATGACAGGAAATTATCTACTTCTTATCACCTTGATGTTAAACTCCGTTGCCAAAGTATTGTTGTTGCCTTTATATTACGCAATGGTTGGGAAGTTCTCACCACGCAAATATGAATCTATCGTAATGGGTTTTTTCTTTATCATTACCGCAGGCATTGGTGTATTCGTTTACTCTCTTAATCAAAACATTCTCAATTCGCAAATTCTAACAAACACTTATCAATCATTATCTTATCTTTATGGCACGCTGTTTATTGCTGGCTTACTATGCGCTTTAGTCGCTTACCTATTATCAAAATTCATGCACTATCATAAAAAAAATGTCTAAATTTAAGCCATTGACTATTGTTTTTTCAGCGACTCTCCCCATATACTTAGCAGCGATTTTGAGCTTTTTAATTAAATATCATATGGAGAGAATATGAACGATCGTTTTAACTACCAACAAAATGCGCGCGTGATTGATGCTCGTGGCAGCTCAGTCATTCAAACCAACAAAGTGCTGCGCAACACTTATTTGCTACTGTCACTAACCCTTTTGTTCAGTGCCTTAACAGCTGGCTGGTCAATGATGGTATCAGCCCCTGTGATCAACCCTATCATTAACTTAATTGTGTATTTTGCATTACTATTTGGCGTGCAAGCGACACGTAATAGCCCAATGGGATTGGTGTTAACATTCGCACTAACTGGTTTTTTAGGTTGGACATTAGGACCAATATTAAATCACTACATCACAACATTTAGCAACGGTTCTGAACTTATCATGATGGCATTAGGAGCAACAGGTGCTATTTTCTTAGGTCTTTCAGCGATTGCATTAAATCCAAAACGTGATTTCTCAAGATTGGGCTCTTTCCTTGGCATAGGGGCACTGATTGCATTAGTTGCTATTGTCGTTAACCTGTTTTTACAAATGCCGGCATTGTACTTGGCGCTGTCTGTTATTATTGCCTTTATTTCAGGCGGCTTTATTCTATGGCAAACCAACCAAATCGTGCGCGGTGGCGAGACAAACTACATCGTTGCAACAGTCACTATCTATGTTTCAATCCTAAATATCTTCTTAACAATTTTACAATTCTTAGGTATGTTTTCAGGAAACCGCAACTAAAGAGACACCTGTTGTAACTAGATGTGTGTAAGCGCATCTATCAAAATCAAGTAACCTAAATAAATTCTACTTTTCAAAATATCTTCTTTTTAACCAGTAAGCTACATTCACCAAGCAAATCAGGACAGGGACTTCTACTAATGGTCCGATAATGCCGACAAATGCTTGAGTTGATTGTATACCAAATATGCCAATGGCAACTGCAATAGCAAGTTCAAAGTTATTCGACGCCGCAGTAAAACTTAGAGCAACAGTATCCTGATAACTTGCTTTGAGCTTATATGCCATCCAAAAGGAGGCAAAAAACATCACGATAAAGTAGATTAAAAGAGGTATAGCAACTTTGATTGCCTGCAGCGGTAAATGGATAACGCTCTCCCCTTTTAATGCAAACATCACAACAATGGTAAATAACAATGCAATTAAAGTTAATGGTGAAATCATCGGTATAAATTCCTCTTCATACCACTTTTCGCCTTTCTGGGATACCAGTATATATCTGGTCAAGACCCCAGCCACAAAAGGGATACCTAAATAAATAGCAACATTAATAGCAATGGCCTTAGCAGAAATATCGATAACAATGGCATTAAATCCTAAAGCCTTCGGTAAAATAGTAATAAAAAAATAAGCGTATATAGCGTATAGGGCAATTTGAAAAATCGAATTAAATGCAATAAGTGCGGCACATAACTCCCTATTACCCTTTGCTAAATCATTCCACACAATAACCATTGCAATACATCTAGCCAAGCCGATAAGAATTAAACCCGTCATGAGTTCAGGCGAACTATGAAAAAACATAATAGCTAATACAAACATTAACAATGGACCAATAATCCAATTTTGAATTAATGACAGCAATAACAGTTTTTTATTTTTAGCAACTTGCGGGATTTTTCGATATCTCACTTTTGCTAAAGGTGGATACATCATCACAATCAAGCCAAAACCAATAAGCAAATTACCACTACCCGTGCTAAATATATTAACTGCCCTATCCACAAACCCATGTGCGAAGCTTAATAAAACACCACTAATAATTGCTAAAAAAATCCATAAAGTAAGATAGCGATCTAAAAAATTTAAGTGTGGCTTTTTATTCATCACTTACCCCTTTGCAACAGTCTTGTTTTAGGTAGTTAATAACGGCAAAAAAATTATCAAAATTAGCGCAACAATAACGTGTCTGCTTATCTCGACACTGTTTAATTAAATCCACTTTGACTAGCCTTTGAATATGATGGGTAAGTGTTGAGCCTGGAATATTAAGTGCATTTTTAATTGCGCCTACAGCGATACCGCGCTTACCCGCCTGAATGCTCATTTTTACAATATTTAAGCGAACTGAGTGCCCTAGCTCAGCCAAAGCATTTGCAATTTCATCATGTGTCATAATTTTTTCTCCATCAATACTTTATGATCTTTTCATCAAAATCACAGTCATGTTTAATCGTTATCAAGCTTTATCTCCAGTTATCTACATAGCTTAAAACAGTAAGATATTACTTTATTTCTAGAAATATAGAAATAGATATCGTGCACTGTTTTTAAATAACTGAATAAGTATTTTATCTTTAAGGCTCGACTTTAGTATGCGTATTCAAATGATTCAACCAATGCAATGAATCCAGAATAGATTGAGTTCCCCCCTTCACCCGTACAGCCTAAGCTGTACGAGCAATCCCTCAAGGGGAGAGGTACTATACCCATCACAAACCACTTTACAGAATTTCTTGCTTTGTATTCTGCGCGCTTTTGCCAAGTTTGATTTTGATAATAGTTCTAGCTATTACCGGCAATCCAACTTGCCAAAATCTTCACAGACTACTTTGCAAACAAACACTGCAAAATGATTTACGATGGGTATAACTGATGCAGTTTATTGTTAGAATGGCTGCGAGATTCCTGCCAAGTTTAATACTTGGGCAACTATGACTAAAGCACCCAATACTAAAGGATAAAAATTAATTGCTTCTTTTCTATTTTCTTTATCTAAATAAATCGGTGTAAATACAAAAATCACTACCGCAAAAATAGCAGCGTATTGCAATGCTAAGATAAAGCCTTTAGGATAAAAAACCGTAAATATAAACGGCGGGATAAATGTCAATAAAAAACCAATAATTTTATTTAGCTCAATATTAAATCGTCTAAACGTATCTCTAATGTAATGATAAAGCGACAAGCCAACACAAATAAATGAGGTAATGATTGAAATATTAATAAATACCGACAAGAAGGTGTTAATACTGGCACTTTGGGTGGCTTGTTTTATCTCACTCATCAATGCGGTTAAGGTATTCCCATCTTTAAAGATCGTCTCATAGCTATGCACACCTTGTTGTGGCAAAATCGCCAAGCAGACAATAAGCCAGATGATATAAATCACCAATACAGCAATACTGCCGATAAAAACACTACGCTTGACGGCTTGAACGTCACCCTTTTGATACTCATACAATACCGGAATGATGTTCTGAAAACCAAAAGAAGGCAAAAGAGTTGGCCACGCAAACACTAAAGCATAGAAAGATAATGGCATCTCAAGCATATTTGCCCATTTTAAGGCAAATAGCATACTCACTACGCAAAGCACATAAAATACAAGTTTAACTGACACAAATGAGCGATTGACATAATCACTTAAGCGCGTACTTAAGATGACAAGTCCAAAAATCAAGATAAAGACAACGGCATCAACACTGACTGTTGGCACCTGTGCTTGTGATACCAAGTTTACCAATGACGCGCCTTGTGTGGTATAGGCTGCCATTAACGCATAGAGCAAAAGCAAATAAACTAATGTAAAAACTATTTGTAAGCTCTTGGGCATTTCCTCTTTGATCAGCGAGGTAAAATTCACGCCCAATGGCAGATGCGCACAGACTTTGATTAGTCTTAATCCCGTCAAGTACATCACTGACCATGAAATAATAATTAATAATATCGACACCCACAAGCCACATGCTGCCGTAATTAACGGCAGTGATAACATCCCCGCACCAATCGTTGTCCCAACGACTAAATACGCACCACCGAGCGATCTTGTCATTTGTTTTCTCCATTAAACACATCAAAAACGTAACGATACAACAGTACAGACAAAAAGTATATTGAATCATTGCTATCATATTAAAAATTTGAGGATCTAGCCTGACAAGGAAAGTTATTTTAGTAATCTTTAATATTTTCTTAATACTTCACCATTAATATTGCCACTTGAGAACAATATTGTCGCCCATAAACAAAAAAATAATAAAACAAACAAAAGGAAAAATTATGATTAAGAAAATCACACAAACCACATTGGCTTTAGTTGGTATTATGGGAATGTCACTTACAGCATTTGCAAGTACACCAAGCACTACTAGCAGTACAGGACATACAAAAACAACGAAGCATCACAAAGAAGCCAAGCATAATGCACATCAACATACGAGCAAATCTCATGCTAAAACACATGCATCAACAACTAAAAAGACTTCTACATCAACGTCTCATGCCTAAATAAAAATTGTACTTCTCTAGATTATCTGCCAGTATGCTGCCATGAGTTTAAAATCTATATCAACATGCACTCTCAGAAGAATTGTTTCAAAAAACGTTTATATCTTTGGATAATACTTTCAACCCTAAGCGTTCTAAGCTTTGTGTTTTTGCTTTTCCAAGGCTTACCAATCAACACCAATATGCTTGCGCTATTACCAGGTGCCAAAGATGCTAATAGTGTGGAAAAGATTGCGGATGATTTTGCCAATACGATGGGCAAACAAATCGTTATTTTGGTTGGCAATCCTAATCAAGATAAAGCGCTACAAGCTTCGGATGTCTTTAGTCATAGACTTCAACAGTCCAATTATTTCTCGAGTGTGACTAATGGCGTAAGCACCAATGAACAAGAAGCTTGGGCAAGTTTTTATTTCCCCTATCGCTTATCCTTATTATCGGATAAAGATAGCACGTTGATAACGCAACATGACTTTGACACCATTAGCCAACAGGCTTTGTTTAACCTCTATAATCCCATTGGCATTAGTAATTCTAAGCTTTTACAAAACGATCCTTTTTCGCTTTTTCAGCACTTTATCTTAGCTTTGCCTAAACCATCTAATAAACTTGATTTATATAAAAACCACCTGATAACTGAAGACAATGGCATCTGGTACAGCATGATTAATGCCACATTAAAAGATGATAGTTTTTCCTTAAGTAATCAAAACAATATAACGCATCTTTTTGGTGATATTAAACAAACGATTACCAGTAATTATCCACCAGGGTGCCTCGGGGCTCATAATAGATTTTGGGACATCCAAGTCAGCCAAAATCGAATCGCTTCCCTCGGCGGTTATTCTTTAGAGCGGCACGGCTCCCTCTCAAGCAGGCTTCGACGAAAACTGCGTATTCTTCTTCGCCATCTTGCTCCTGTATGCCTCTACGGCTAAAAATATAGCTTCAAGCACAGACTTGCTCTGGCGCCTTCGGCACGTCGCGCGCTGGGAATGAAGCCACGCCTACCTTGTCTACTCGCCCTCGCGTTCCGCTCTCCCTGGCTCGCAGCGGAAGCATAAGAGTGAGCGCCAATAAAATCCAAAAAGTAAGGCTCTTTAAATGTCATCTCTGGCGTCATTTCATCGTTACTCTTAAGCTGACTAATTTGAGCTTTGATTACCCCTTCTGGTTGCTTGCTTAAACCGACACGTTCATAAAGCATTCCATTAATCTGCTTTTGTAATGCTCTAACGCTCCATTTCTGGACACGGCACATTTCAGCAAAAAAGTCTCGTTTTAAATGATCATCAATACCACAAATAATCACAAAGTGAGACCAAGACAATTGTCGCGACAGCGTTGAGACAATCTTGCGATCAGGATATAACTTAGCAAATTTGATCATACGAAATAAGTTGGCTCGACTATAACCTTTACCATACTTAACTTTAAGTTGGTCAGCTAAAGAACTTACGACCATTTCACCATAGTCAGCTCGATCGGACTGTAGTAGACGATCATTGATACGTTCGCCAATCAGCCAGCAAAGCAGAACTTGAGCTGAATTATACTCTCTGGCAACATGATTGCGAGCTTCTTCAATAAGTTTGGTGACGTCTTGAAATAAGTCAATTGTGCCTTCTGATGAAAGAATATCAGATTTTGAAGCACTTATTTCTGTTGGTTTTGCATCTGTCATGTCAGCTATCCTTTATAAAGTTCCTATAATGACCAGTATCGGTAAATATGTTGGTCATTACAGGCAAATCAGATAGTCTATGCTAGCAGAAAAAGTGCAAAGTATGAAATACTATTTTTAAATAGGAAATTCAAGCAACTTTACCTCTCAGTGAACGATCCTTAGTACCAGGCCATTTTATGATGATGGCGATGATATTGAAGATCAGGAGGAGTTGATTGCTAAACCTGAGACGCAAAGACAGCAACGGATTGTCGATTATTTTGAATCTGATACTCAACCATCAGAAGACATACTATGTGATTTCCTGGCAGAAAAATATTCAGATGAATGTAATATGCCATTGATCAGGAAATATTTTAAGTCTGGTAACATTAACCTTAAGCAATTGATTATGTTTGGTCTTGATAATAACCCTAAAGATATGGGGCTATTCAGTGACTTCCTTTTCTTCAGTGAATTTTCTTTTAATCTTATTGATATCATCGATATATGTACGCGTAGCTGTATTGCGATTGATAATGACGATGATTTTAAAGAAGCTTGTTATAACTTCTATTGCTATTCCTTTGATCATGATTATGAGGCCTATATGGCCTTGCTGGAGAATGATCATATTTCAAATACCAAAAAAGAAATTGTACGCAATTTAAGAGATAATCCGGATGATGTCTTTCAATTTGATTTTGAGGATGAAGATTCCGATATCATCAGTTATTCAAAGCATTAATTAGCTGACTTATCATTATCAAAGTATGCATAAATATTATTATTAGCATTCTTCTCAAAGAGGTTAACTTTTTTGATGTAGCGCTGCTGTGTGTTAAGCGATTGATTGGTGATTTCACGCATTTTGACCAGATCAGCACCTGCCAGTGCTGCACTGGTGTTGAAGCCCGAGCGTAATCCATGCGGTGAGAGGTTAGTTGTATTGAGACTAGCCTGCTGACATCTCTTTTTAAAAAGTCGATAAAAGCCCTCATAAGAGAGTTGCTCTTTTCTGATTTTGGGTCTATCTCTGTGTAATAAATTTAAAATGCATTTATTGAGATCAGAAAATGCACATCAATATAAAGATTGTTAGAATTATTTGGACTTATTTAATAATATTTTTCTTAGCTGCAAGCAATCTGAAATAAAGTCTATAGGGTAAGTAAGATACAATTTTCATAATTCGAGTAAATTTTTTCGGAAAATGTATTTCAAAGCGCTTTGTTGTTAATCCCTTTAAAATAGAGATCGCCGCATCATTAGGTTCCATTAAGCTAGGCATTTTAAAGTTGTTTTTATCAGTTAATTTTGTTTTAACAAAGCCTGGGTTAATCAACTTGATATTAAAATTTTTATGCTCTGCTTTAAAGCTTTGAACTAAATTGATTACCGCGGCCTTTGTTGCAGCATAAGGCTGAGAATATGGCAGCCCTGCATATCCTGCAACACTTGCCGTGATCGCTAACACACATGATGGGTTTTGATTTAAATAGTCAAAAACACCCTCAATCAATATAAAAACAGATTTTAGATTAATAGCTATTGTCCTATCCACCAGTTCATTTGAGATATTTCCTATCTTGGCAGGCTCATAATACCCTGGGAAATATAGAATATAATCTGGTTTATGCTTTTTTAGCACTGTCTGTATACTTTTTTCAAAATTCAAATAATTTCCCACATCAAAAGCTTCAATATCAACTTCACTGCTAAGCTCACGAGATAGCGTCTGTAGTTTGTCTTGATTTCTTGACGAGATGATTAGCTTTGTCTCTTTTTTATCAAGCAACCGAGTCACAGCCTTACCAATACCGTCACTGGCACCAATAATCCAAATCGTTTTATGGTGATACGGATTGGTTCTTGTCATCTTTGGGTAGTCCTTTTTTATGCATGAATAAAGTCAATGAGCCAACGGTTAAGCCAAATTTTTTGAAGTAGTTTTTATTGATCAGAACATCATTGTGCATTAGAAACATCCAATCATCAAAATTAAGTCGATAGGTGCTATTGCCAACTTTGACATCCATCGTATATTGCCAGTTCATTGCATTACCTTGAACATGAATTTTAGCAATACCAATCACATCCTTTGTTTGCCCTTCATAATAATGGTCATTGATTTTCTTAATCGTCCAAATGCGATGATCTTTACTGTCATCATAATAGATCATATGTTCATCTAGCGTACATACACCATCTTTCCAACTGGCATCAGCAATAAAATCAAATTTTTTGACTACATTACCTTTCCAGTCCTCAATAATACCAGAACCCTCTATTCTCCCGTCAAGATAGTTTTGTAAATCAAGCTTTGGATTCTCATTTTTATAATACTCAATACCGCTAGAGCAGCCTGATAATAAACTTATTGCCATAAAATACACTCCTAGTATGATTAATTGTAACAATCGAGATAACGCATTCACTTAACACTTCCTTCTTGTCGTCGGGCTTGCCAGATAAACAAACTGATTAACGCTGCCGCTTTGATTGAACAGGGCAGTAAACAGTACAACACCTTGATCAAAATAACGTTTGATAAATCAACCGTATTGATAGTGATATTGAACATCAAGCCATGGCAAAGTCACAATCGTTGCCAAGGCGAAACTAAATTTACCAATAAATGATAACAATGCATAATAACCATTGCCTAACGGATTTCTTTCTTTGGTATCGATCCACTGCGCCAGTAATAGATTTGGCAGAATGAGCTCAGCAGAAAAGCATAACCCCGAAGTAAAGCTGATGATTGAGAATGCTAATATATCCCCTTGGTTTAGAAAAAAGGCACACATAAAAATAATGATGGCAATGATGATAGCATATATCCAAATACGCACTTCACCATAACGCAATGCCAGTTTTCTCACAAAAGGAATAGCAATAATTGTGCCAAGAAAATATAAAAAAAGATAAAGCCCTGTATATTGTGGCACCTGCAAAACATAGCGAGTGTAAAAGGCAAGCATCACCGCAGGGATCGCAGATCCAAGAGCACTTATGCTATAACTTAAGAATAGAAATTTTCCCTGCTGATTCATCTGAGCAAAGTAGTACTTATAACCGTAACTCTTTTCATATGTGTCTTTTTTTATCGTATTATCCTGCTTATGGACAGCACGGTACCATTGTAAGAATTTAATACTCGTCAAAATAATGATGACACTAAAAATCAAGCTATAAACAAAATAACTTATTTGCACTGGTAATATAGTCATCAAAATAAAAGGCAAAATTGATGCCACTAAAACACCTAGTATGTTGAATAGCTCACGCAAACTAATAATATCTGCTTTTTCTTTTTGTCCTTTTTTCCAAAGTGCTCCTTGCGTATTGATAAATATCGTTAAATAGCTGTAGGCTAATGTTGACAGCAAAACACCAATTAACAGATTGATCAATCGACTGCCTATCATAGGGTTGCATAACATATAAAACCCTAGAATAAAAAGAGCAACAATCACAATAAAGCTTTTCTTTTGCCACCGAGGAAAACGATCACAATACCAACCAATAAAGGGATCAATCAGCGCATCTAAAACACGTAGTACAAAAAGAGTAACACTTAACACAGTTAATGATAGATTAAAATAATTATGGTAATAATCAGGCAAGAAGATATAAATAGGAATACCGGCAAAAGCGACAGGAAAAACCATAAGGCTGTATTTAATATTAAGTGACTTCTGCATTTCCATAGTCATTTTAGCCCTCGTAATTGTCGTGATAATTCTAGGTTTTCTGATTGATCACTCAACCAGATAGCAAAAAATGACCTTGAGAAAGCCAATGAATCAATCTGACCTAAATATTTGCCTTGTCCTGTGAAAAACAAAGTCCTTTGTTTGCCGTCAAAATAACCGATCAGACTCTGATTTTCCTTAATATCTGGAAAGATAACTGTTAGCTGTTTTTGCCATCGTTTAAGATCATCATTGTTGTTTTTGGGTGTTTGCGATGACATCTGATCAATCGTTTCTTCAATAATTGACTGAGCTGAAAAATCTCTTAAATAGGTGAGTTTAAGAAAAAAAGAGTTTCGCCAACTAAAGTCTTTGGTTGGTGCATAAAGGGCTGCATAATAAACATCCCAGAACCAATAAGTATAAAGAATCTTGCCGACTAATTGCGGATTTTCTTTTTCTACCTTGGAAAAATAAGTAGTATTGGCATAAAGATGACCACAACAGAATATAAAACTGCTTAATGCAAATAACAAAAATTGCCGATATAACTTAAGCATGTGCTATCTCAATTTGCACAACATCAGTGCGCTGACTGGTAAAAGTTGCAATACACGATGCCAAATAAAATTGCCACATCCGTTGAAAGCTCTCATCAAAGCCCATTGACAATAGCTCTTTATTCTTTTCATTGAATCGCTTAAGCCAATGCGAAAGTGTCTTAGCATAATCTAAACCAAAAAAATTCTCACTAACGGTTGTTAATCCGACTTTCTGGAGTTCGCTTTTAATAATTTTCATACTTGGTAGCATTCCTCCTGGAAAAATAAAGGTCCTAATCATATCAGCACCTTTATCATAGTCTTTAAATAGATCATCAGCAATTAATATACTTTGTAACATGATTCGACCATTAGGTTTCAATAGTGATTTCAATTTACTAAAATAAGTTGGCCAATAGGCTTTGCCGACAGCTTCTATCATTTCAATTGACACGATAATGTCATATTGTCCTTCTTGAATACGATAATCCTCCAATGCAATCAATGATTTATCATTTAACCTAGCTTGCGCATAATGCTGCTGCTCTTTCGATAAAGTAATTCCCTTGTAGTCATAGCTACCGGTATTGAGGGCTTTTTCTGCAAAACCGCCCCAACCACAGCCAATTTCTAATAGACTACCTGTTTGGGGTATTTTATCCAAGATATGCTGATACTTATTGTGTTGCGCCTCTAGCAATGTCTGTGTTTGTTGATTAAAAATCGCTGATGAATAAGTCATTGATTCATCTAACCATAGTTGATAAAAATCATTACCCAAATCATAGTGTGCATGAATATTTTTCTTGCTTTGCTTTACAGTATTTCGTTTAGTCAAGTAGAGTAAGATAGATAGCTTGCGATAGATAAAGCTTCCCTTAATATATCCATCAAGAATATTATCGTTATCAAGTGCAAAAATAAGCAAATCTTGCAAATTGGATGTTGACCAGTAAGCATCTCGATAATCTTCAGCAAAACCAATATCACCTTTACGCGTCAAATTAGCCAGAACTCGCCAATCTTTTATCGCAATATCCGCTACTTTACCTGATATTGAGCCTTTGAAATGATGTGTTTCACCCTCTGGTAGCGTAATCGATAAGCTGCCTTTTTCAATATGTTGCAGTGATTGAATGAGTTTATTCCTTAAAATACTTTCAAACATTTATAACCTCACGAATATTTGTTTTTATTTTCTACTTGAGCTAAAGTAACCTTTTTTTCATAAGGTTCTGGCACTTGACGATAACCCACTTTTTTTATCCATAATTTCAACGCCTGATAATGAATTAAAAACATGACTTTTGCTGTCAGAAAAGGTACTTTCATCATTGATTTTATAATTGTTGATGATTGCAAGCTTTGCATTTCTCCTGTAACAGATGTCAACAGTTGCAACACGTTTTCCTGATAATAGTAGATGAATATACGAATCTTACCACAGTCAGCGAGTTGAAAATTAAAGCGATAACTTCCAGTTCGATCGTAAAATGGCGATACATGAAACATCTTTTTGGCATGAAACCAAGTGTTGTCGTCTATGTTATCTAAATTATTAGCAATACATACATAGCAGTGCGATTGTTTGAATGTATTATTAACCTCGGCAATAACGCCAATTAATTGACCCTGATAAAATCCAAACCAAAAGCTTACTGGGTTAAATAAATAGCCATAAACACGTGGCATCGTCATTAAGTATAAACGATCAATCATGACATCATATTGAGCAAAAATATCCTTTGCCCACTGCTTGGATGAACTGGCATCAAGACAACCATGATCTTTATCATAAAAACTTAAAAGATTAGGTCGGTTGACCGAGAAAAGGTTACTTTCACAATGGGGATCATCCATATCTAAGACCACATAATAAGCACGATAGCTAAACTTATTCACTTTGGGCTTAAAGCGCTTATGATGCACTTTGGCATTAAGCAACCCCGTTTTCATTAGTGCCATGGCGTATTAACTCCAAGCCTTCTTGCCACTTCAACTGCGCTGAAAATACCATCTTCATGAAAGCCATACCTCAAATATGCCCCACAATAATACGTATTATTTTGTCCTTGAATAGTCATGAGTTTCTCTTGCGCGATAATAGCTGCACGATCAAACACCGGATGGCGAAAGACATGTTGGTCAACAATGGTGTCCTCTTGAGGGAATATTGCTGGATTGATTGTCACAAAATAATCCTTTTCTGAGGCGAGTGACTGCAAATTATTCATCCAATAACTTAATGAGATAGATTGATCTGAATCAGATAAATAAACCCAGCTGGACCACGCTTTTTTTCTTTTTGGCATCAATGTTTGATCACTATGCAAAACCATATGATTATCTTGGTATTTGATCGCGCCTAGATAGTTATGCTCTTGTGTTGTTGGGCTTTCTAACAGCTTAAGCACTTCATCCGAATGCGTGGCAAAAATCACTTTATCAAAGACCTGCGTAATACCTTGTTCATCAGTAATAATAACCTGATCTTGAGATCGTTTGACATAATCAACGCCTTTTTTGAAAGTAATATTGGCAGCATCAAGTCTATCAATGATTTTAGCAGTATAGACTTTACTGCCTCCGTCGACTGTATACCATTGAACAGGTGCATTGATATTTAACAATCCATGATTGTTAAAGAACCTTAAGAAGGTTATTGCCGGAAATTCATGCATTTGTCTTGAAGGAGTACTCCAAATCGATGCCCCCATTGGCAAGAGGTAGTAGTGACGAAAATACTCACCAACATCAATTGATTGTAGAAACTCAGCTAATGTGAGGTCATGATTTAAGTGATCATTTGCTAAAAGTTTTTTAGCTGCCTTATTAAACTTAACAATATCGCGCAGCATCATCAAAAACTTAGGATTAAACAGTTGTTTTTTTTGAGCAAACAAATTCGAAAGACCTTCACTACCATATTCAATCGCTCCATTATCAATAGATACTCCAAACGACATGCTACTTTTTTTGACCGGTACACCCAGTAATTGAAACAAAGCAGTCAAATGTGGATAAGTCTGGTAATTAAAAACAATAAAACCGGTATCAATAGGTAAATGTGCTTTTGTAAGAACTGTTCTTGCATGTCCTCCGTAGTATCCATTTTTTTCATAAAGTGTAATATCAAAGTGATCTTTCAATAAAAAGGAAGCTGATAAGCCTGATATTCCACTACCAATAATTGCAATTTTTCCCATTTGCTTGTCCATTATTCTAAATAACCACCTTCTTTTAAGATTTTATCTGGCACTTCTTTTAAATTCCTTACAATGCCAAGAAATGATAATAGCTTTAATATATAAAAAGTTATGTCAATTTGAGAGAATGAAAAGCCTTGATTGGCCGAACCAGCGTATCGATGATGATTGTTGTGCCAGCCTTCGCCAAATGTGAGTATAGCTATAAACCAATTGTTTCGACTATTATCTTTCGTTTTAAATGGCCTTTTTCCAAAGACATGAACGATAGAGTTAACTGAGTAAGTGACATGATTAACAAACACGGTTGGAATTAAATAACCCCATAGGACATAGTTCCATCCACCGATAGAATATAAAGCAAATATCACAGGAATTGGTGTTATATACCAATATCTTTCAATAAATCTAAGTTCTCTATATTTGCTGAAATCACGAATAAGATTGTAATGAGCGTTTAAATTAGATTTTTTCATAAACCACAATAAATGACTTTCTATAAAGTTCTTTTTTATGGGGCTGTGAACATCTAAATTGGTGTCTGAATTGTGATGATGATAGCGATGGTGCGAAGCCCACCATAATGGTCCACCTTGCAACGCGAGTGCACCTAGATATGCAAGTAAAAACTGAAAAATTCGCGATGTTTGAAATGACTTGTGAGAAAAGTATCGATGATAGCCAGCGGTCAAAGCAAAGACACGAACACTATAACTAGCAATAAAAAGATAGATGTCAACCCATGTAAACAACGTTGTAAAAGCGAAAAATGGAAAAATGTGTATTAAAAAAACAATAAGAATAACTTTTAGAGAATAGGCTTCTATTCTAGAGACTAGTTTCATGCCATTGCTTTTGAATGTTAACATTTTAGTAGACCTCATCAATTGCAAAAACTCGTTTAAATCCTTCAAAAAGTTCAATATAGCTAGATGGCAGTAGATCAATATCACCTGAATAGTTATCTTTTTTATACAGGCTAAGCGCTACATTGTTAACATTGGCTGATAATTTAGCTTCAAGTTGATTTAGATAAAAATCATCATGTCTCATATAGATTATTTTTATTGCTTCTGTTGGAAGCTCTAAAATGGAATCTGAAGACGATACGCCTGAACAAAAAAATATTTCATAACCATGTGCTGATAGAATATTAGCCATCATCAATCCATGCAAAACAAGTGGTTTAACCATAGCAGTACGATAACCAATGATATAAACCTTTTGTCTTTTGGTTTTCTTTTTTTCAATTATATTTCGATATAATCGAAGTATAATCATATCAATAATTTTCTCTTTGATCACTTCAGCATAATCAATATGTATAAAACTATCTTTATTGAGAGATTGCATCATTGCTGGGTGAATGATTTGTGCATATGACTCTGGTGAGTAGAGCGACATTAAGTCTTCAATTTCTTTAATGGATGCATCAATCCTATACTCTTTAACAAGCTTATTAAGCTTATCAAAGGATATCATATGATGACTTTTTTTATCTCTAACAACAATATGGCCATCATGTTCATTCAAAAGAGCAGGAACTTCTCTAATAGCATAGCCGTAGTTTAATAGTGTGATCGTCTTGTGGATGGTTTTAATATCCTCATCTGAGTATAAACGATGCCCTTTTTCAGTACGTTGTGGTGTAATAAGGTTATATCGTTTCTCCCACGCACGCAGCGTAATTGGCTTAACACCAGTCTTCTCTGAGATATACCTGATTGGATAGAGTGATTCTGTCATTGCTTTGCCCCAGTAATTATTCTATCTATACATGAATTGATAGAGGTATCATTAAATTGAAATCCATAGTCAGTTAATATTGTTGGATATATATTATGGCTTGCTAGTAAGAGCTCTTTTCCCATTTTCCCAAAGAGCATCAGTACGATTGTCTTTGGAATTTTAAATAATCTTGGTCTATTGAGTGATACACATAAACTTTCAATCAGTTCTCTTTGAGTAGATGGCTGAGGTGATACAATGTTAATGGCTTTAGAATGAATTCTTTTGTCAATAATAAAACAAATAGCACGACAAACATCCTTTAAACTGACCCATGATATTAACTGAGTCCCATCCCCGATAACCGCCCCAAGACCGATTTTTGCACTTGGTATTAGTTTGGCGAGCATTCCACCATTATCTAAAACAACACCAAACCTTAAGATAGTCCATTTTCTTACATTCGATAAGGTAACCACTGATTCCCATTGGTTTGTGATATGCTGACAAAATCCCCAATTTGATGGTTCTGTTTTTATAAAGTCTCCTTCATCTTGTTTTTTTGAAGAAAATGAGTAAAAACCTATAGCACTTGCATTGATGAGCCAAATATCCTTTGATCCAATCAGTTCAACAAGTTTATGAGTCGTTTTAGTCCTGCTATCAATGATCTTTTTTCTTATCTTGTTGGACCATCTTGAATCACTGATATTATAACCACAAAGATTGATGATAATATCAAATTGACTAATTACATTTTCATTTAAATTCTCCCATACCAAAACTGACATATAAGCAGTATTGACTTGGTTAGAATTTCTTGACAGAAGTGTTATGTCATGATCAGCTGAAAGAATTTTGCATAAAGATTTTCCTATAAATCCTGACCCCCCGGCAATTAAAATATTCATTTCTCACCTCTTTACATTTTACTCATTAGACCAAGATTTTCTGGATAAAGATTCAAATAACTTTGCTTCAACAAGTATTCTATTCTATAGCGTATCAGATAATGTTTTATCATTTCTACTGGAACGGCTAAAGGGATAATCTCATCATGAAATTGCTTTATTTTAATTTGTAGATCTTGTCGTTGTTCTGCATTTATATTTTTGTTTATCTCTCTTAATATTCTTTGAAGGATGTTGACATGATGTCCTTTTCTGGCAACTTTTTCAAAAATGGTGACAAAAATCTCAAAATATTTCTTTTTGATTATATCAATAGCTACATGATTAGATTGAGCTATTAATTGTCCCAGTAACTTCTGCTTATCTGGATTATGTAAACGCATGAGCATCTTATGCCGGAGATGAAAGTTCATCAAATCATTGATTGTAATAATATTTAGATGATTATATTTTACTTCAGCGTTTAAGAAAACACGCTTGATAAAATGTTCTTTTAAATAAGGATCATTTAGCCTACCTTCATCTTCAATTACTGCGTGAGGTATTAGTCTTTCTATAGTGTCAACAAAACGACCATTGGCTTTATTATAAATGACATTTTTTTCTTGATTATAAACTCTGACAGATTTATGTCCGCAACTAGGCGAGTTTTTCTTTAGTATAAACCCATCGACGTCTTCCATCTTCTGAACTAATGTGAGGCAAGCGTCATCTAAAGTAGAGGTCAAATCCCGAGAGGTATCATTTTCTAAGACAAGGATGTTTTGATTATACTGTTGAAGGTAAATAGGTTTTCTTGGAATACCGAGACCTGCAAAAACTTCAGGGCATATAATTCGATATGAAAAAATATCACTAAAGGTTTCACCTAGCATCTTGTTATTAGAGTTAGAACCGTTAAATCTAACATTATTTCCAAGCAAACAACTTGATATAGCAATGATAGGTTTCATTGAAGTACTACTTTTTCTTGTCATGCTATACATGTTAGTCAAACAAAGATTATTTGTATAGTTTTAATTGTTAAATTCAAAATGATAGAATAATATATCTATACAAAATAGCTAAAATTTGGAGAGATTGACATGTCTTGGATGGAAATATTATCTCGTGCTCAATTTGCCTTTACCGTTAGTTTCCATATACTTTTCCCCGCATTTAGTATTGGCCTGTCAACTTTTCTCATGATATTTGAAGCAACATGGTTGATAACAAAAAAAGATAAATATTTAGCGCTCGTTAAATTTTGGACTAAAATATTTGCTTTGACTTTTGGTATGGGCGTGGTCTCTGGCATTGTCATGGAATTCCAATTTGGCACCAACTGGTCAGGCTTTGCAGAAAAAGTTGGTCCTGTTCTGGGTGCACTTTTTACCTATGAAGTGCTTACTGCCTTTTTTATAGAAGCAGGCGCGTTAGGTATCATGATATTTGGCTGGGGAAGAGTTAATAAATATCTCCATTTTCTGTCGAATGTCGTTATATTTTTGGGTGTTACACTATCGGCTTTTTGGATTTTATCGGCCAATTCATGGATGCAAACCCCAAGTGGTGTGAGTTACATTGATGGCAGATTTATCATTCATAGCTGGTATGAGGTCATTTTCAATCCATCAGTTATCCCGCGCTATATTCATATGCTGATGGCAGCATATCTTAGTACCGCTTTTGTTATCCTTGGTGTTGGCGCATATTATATGGTTAAGGGTATTAATAAGCAGTTTTCACAGATATGTATTAAGTTTTCACTGATTAGTATTCTGCTTTTAAGTATAGGACAAGTGTTTGTTGGTGATGATGTTGGCCTTGAAGTACACAAGCATCAACCACTTAAGACTGCAGCAATTGAAGGTGTATGGGATACACAAAAAGGCGCCCCTTTAGTGCTGTTTGCCTATCCTGACGCGAATCAAGAAAAAAACTTGTTTGCCATTGAAATACCTAAACTGGCTTCTTTGATTAATACCCATAAGCTTGATGGTCAGTTGATTGGCTTGAAAACCGTTAAAAAAGAAGATAGACCATTGGTTGCTCCTGTATTTTATAGCTTTCGGATAATGGTTGGGATTGGTTTATTAATGGTGTTAATAGGCATCATCGGTTCTATCTTAGTAGCCAAAGGTAGCATTTTAAAAGCAACGCGATTTTTAAAGCTATGCATCCTATGCTCACCCATTGGTTTTATTGCAATAATAGCAGGTTGGTTTACTGCCGAATTTGGTCGTCAGCCCTGGGTAGTATACGGCATGTTACGAACTGAGTATGCGGTCAGTGATCTAAGCTTTATTCAAGTTGCTATATCATTGTCACTGATTATTATTGTTTACTTTGTTATATTTGGCTTCTTTTATTTTCGCTACTTCAGTCGAATTATTAAGCAAGGTCCATCAGAACCTGGAACAGAAAGAATGCCATATGCCTACTTTCAATCCGTTGAAGAAAACATATCCAAAAAAGGAGATTAATGATGGACTACCTTGGTTTAAGTTGGCTTTTGATTATTGGTTTCGGTCTTTTAATGTACGTCATACTTGATGGTTTTACACTAGGGATTGGTGTATTACTACCGATGTTTAATAGCGATGAGAAGGACATTGCCATTAGTATATTGCTACCAACATGGGATGGCAATCAAACTTGGCTCGTATTTTCTTTAGCGGCATTTTACGGTATGTTTCCTATCGCATTTGCTTTTTTGTTTCCCAAAATATATCTTCCCGCAATTTTATTGGCACTGATGCTTTTGTTTAGAGGCATATGCTTTGAATTTCGATTAAAATCAAAAAAAGGCATTAAAAATTGGGATCGCTTATTTTTTGTGTCATCATTGATTATTGCCTTTATCCACGGCTATCTAGTAGGTCAACTTGTCGTTGGTTATTCAGAAGCTCACTATTTAGATGGTGTTGCATTCAAATTAACAACAGGCATTACCTTAACCATTGGTTACATGCTACTAGGTGCTTGTCGATTAATTTTAAAGACAGAAGATAATTTACTCACTAAAGCGCAAAAATCTGCCACTATACTGGCGTTGTTATTAATATTAATGATGCTTATCGTTGGTATAGAAACAATAGTTCATCACAAAATAAACCTACTATCTGGCAAGATAATTCTTTTGGCATTGATGCTTTCTTTAACTTTAGTTACATTTATTATATTACTTTTTAGCATTAGAACAGCTAAACATTATTTACCCTACTTACTCAGCGTTATTATATTTGCACTGACTTATGTCAGTATGCTCATATACATCTTTCCTTATATCGTGCCTTATGAGTTAACTTATACACAAGCAAAAGCATCAGATACTACTTTATCATTTACCCTAATACCAGCGGCTTTCATGATTCCTTTACTCTTGATTTATACCAGTTATGCTTATTACATCTTTAGAGGAAAAACGAGTGAAAAGCTTAAGTATTAAATCGACGTAATCATACAAAGGAGTCCACTGTGAATAAATTACAAATAAAGTCACTTATTAAAAAAGAGAAGGTTGAAGTTAACATACTTCCTAGAAGGTCACACTATTTAGTTATGTTTAAATGTAAATCTGGTAAAAAGCATCTATATACTGCTTTTTTCAGTAAGAAGCCTGTGCTATTTACAAACCTTGATCAAGTAAATACTTTTCTGAAAAAGCTTAATATTAACTGCTATCAGCTGACTCAAAATTGCCCACATACTGAAATGATTGCCAGTAGTGATCATATGGGCTTAAATGCAACAAGAAGTACTAAAGAGTATATACAAGTCAGAATATAAACCATTCAAATTCTAGCTATGAAAATCATTGAGAAGGTATTGAAAAATGCATGAATTTAAGAATATTGTTATCTTTGGTGCAACAGGCGCAATTGGATCATCATTAATCGATTTGCTCAAAGTATACTACCATCAAGCAACTATTCATGCTGTATCCCGTAACTTCAAAAATAAATTAACCGGCATTATTTATCATCAAATCAATTATAGTGATGAACCAATGATTCAGGCATTAGCTGTTGATATTTCAAAACTCACGCCTATCGATCTTGTGATAGTAGCTATAGGTATTTTACATGATAGTGATATCATGCCTGAGAAATCAATCAAAGAAATATCAGCCGATAAACTCCTTAAGTTATATCAGGTTAATACCGTTTTACCGTCGCTCATTTTTAAACACTTTACACCCAAATTAAATTCTACCCAAACATCAGTTATTGCAGCTTTATCTGCACGCGTTGGCAGTATCTCAGATAATAGGTTGGGAGGATGGTATAGCTATCGCGCTTCTAAGGCTGCCTTAAATATGGTTATCAAAAATGTAGCAATTGAGACGTCAAGATATAACAAAAAAGCTATCGTCGTCGGACTGCATCCAGGCACTGTTGACAGCGCTTTGTCCTATCCTTTTCAAAGAAGTGTTCATAAGAATAAAATCTTCACACCTAGGCAATCTGCGCAATATCTATTAAATCAAATCAATAAGATGACGATAGAAAACACAGGAAAAATACTTGCTTGGGATGGTCAAGAGATAGCGCCTTAATTATTGTTTTAGATGACAGTAATCCATGCGTTTAAAGCGCCATTTTGCAAATAACTTGTAAATCAGGCTAAACATGATTCTCATGCCTGGTAAAGATACTATAAATGCTAAAGCTCTCCATTTATCAAGATTTCTCCAAATTAATGTAAAAGCGTCAATGCCTTTATATAAAGCGCCATTCTCATCAACTGCATGCAGAAACATTAAAGCATCTAATGTTGTTACACCAATACTTTCAAGGTCGCTTTGATGTTCAAAGATGTCACACCACTGAAACAAATTAGGTGGTGATATTTTTTTATAGTAATTTATCTCTTTGTTGCACAAACCGCACTTTCCATCAAAATATACTTTTATCATAATGCTTTACCGTTGTTTATTTATTATCGAGAAGATGAATTATTTTAGGCTCTTTTCCCTTTTCTGTTGGTTACAATCCGAGCATGCGATAACCGTTTAAATCTATGGTCAATCTCTGGAAAAGTGAG